>NZ_JARGEJ010000077.1:0-17475 GCF_029211245.1 Robertmurraya sp. DFI.2.37
TATTCGAGCCGGACGCAGTCACGATTGGCTGTGCGCTACTTTTATCGGCGTTGAATTTCGTCAACATGAACAGCGTATTGGAGGCGAGATAATTGGCACATATCACAGAAATAGTCGGTAAATACTCCGAACTCATCGCCCGTGCTGCGTTAATCGCAAACGGGTGGGAGGCGGTCAGTAAGTCGGAAACGGACGAGTCGTTCGACATTAGCGCTCGCGACCCGTTGACGAAGGAATGGAAAACGTTTCAATGTAAGACGATTCGCACGCGCGACGACCGCAAAGGCGAACTCGTTGTATATGCGAAGAATGGGCGCGGCGTTCCTTACGAAAAGTCCGACGCTGATTATATTATTGGCGTGTTGGGAAACGAAGGCGAAGCGCCCCGCGTGTGGTATTTCGAAAATCGCGGCATTGGCGAATATTGGGCGAGCGAAGCACGGGCAAGCAAACGGTGGGTCGAGTTGCCTATCGCATTAAATCGAGAAGGAGTTGGCGCGTAATGGCGAAACTAAACGGCGTTAAAACGTTAGATATGGTAAACGGCGAAATTACGAAGGTTGAGTATGACGGAGCGGTGTACAAAAGGGCGGGCGTAAAAGGCGGTAAATCTGGCGATTTAGGGTTGCGTATTAAAGACGACTGTATCTACGCAAAGATTGGCGAGTTTTATCCGATAACAGCAAATGCTAATGGTCGGTTGGAGTTTGCGGATGATGTTGGGAGTCTACCGTATGTTGCGGAGGAGTTGGAGAAGTTCGTATACTTCCGCAAAATCAGCGCCGACCAATCGCCAACAAGCGAATATGTCCTCGTTACTGACCGCGAGCCAAAGGCGGGCGACTTCGTTAAGTTTAGCGGCCCGGACAACAGCGACCTAACAGTCGGAAAATATTATGAAATTATCGAAGTAGATAGCGCAGGCGACCCGCAGATTATCGACGATGCAGGCGATGAATACGATCCCTACGATGAAGAGTTCGAAGTATACGAAAAGGTGAGAGCTACTACTAAGTGGAAAAAGGGAGATGTGGTTCGGAATAAGCATAACGGAAAGATTGTCGAAGTGTACGCTTATCAGCCGACACACCGTACGTTTGGACTGGGCAGTGGGTATGAGTTCTACGCACATAGTGATGGATTCACCTATATCGAAGGAAAATACGAGGAATGGGAGCGCATTGAGGACTATGAACTTATTAGTGGCGAAAATCCTACGACCACCCTTACGCACAACGGCGCCGAATATACGCTAGTTGACCGCAAGGCACAGCCGGGCGATGTCGTGGTGTTTACGGAAACAACAAGTCAATACTTTACCAATGGCAAGGCTTACGGACCGGTAGACGACGATATTTGCGTAATCGATAACGAGGGCGACGAATTACCTGTGTACTCCAATATCGATAAACGCACGCCATCCAACGTTAAGGTTTATGCGCCGGTTGCGCCGAAATTACAAGTCGGAGATTTCGTTAAAGTCGTGTCAGCCGGACAATTTGGAGGTGTGGACGTAGGTGAGTACGGAAAAGTCGTAAATGGGAAAGGCGGTCCTGATGAATACCGAGTCGATAAACTGGACAGAAGCGACCACGATTATTTTTACGCTGAAAATCTCGTTAAAGTGACGGAAGAAGAGGCGACTAAACAATTGTTAAAAGTAGGTGATTATGCAAAAGTAGTCAACGCAACAACCTACCACCAACTATCAGACGGTAATATCGTCGAGGTAATTGGAAATAGCGGTTATCACGGTAATCTTCGAGTCAAACGTTTAACTGACGGAATGAGTCAGAACGTTCCAAAAGAGCAACTCGTCAAAGCAACCGACGAAGAAGTGGCGGAAGCCAAGCGCCAAGCCGAAGAAAAGGCGACCGCGGCGCGCTGGGCGAAAATCGGACGCAAGCCGAACGAGTTCAAGAAGGGCGACATTGTCGAAGTTATCAAAAGTCCGGCGGCGTTACCCGTCGGAACCTTATTCGAAGTATCTCGAGTTAGGGGAGGTAGCGTGTATGATAACTCGAAAAATCAATACGTATACATGCTTCCGAAAATTCAACTGAAACTAATTACGCCAGTCGAACGCAGATTTGACCGCGACGGAGCTGACGACTAATGGACGCATATGACCGATGGAAAACGACGCCGCCCGAGCCTCAGCACAAAGCAGGCAAATGCGAGGCGTGCGACGCAGAAATTTACGCAGGCGAAACGGTGTTATTCGACCGCGTGGATGGCGGTTACTATTGCGACGATGCGTGCTTCATGGCGTATATGCTCAAGGCGGGGCACGTCGAGTTGGTAACGAGGTGATGCGATTTGAAATTGCGATTAAACAAGACGCAAACTGACGGCGATGCAACAGCGAGGGTCAAAGCGGCGGCAGACCGCAAGGCAAAGGCGACGGAAACGATGGATGACGCGTGGCGGCGCATCTTATCGATGAAAAACAGCGCGACCGACCATGAACGGCTAGTCGCAGTCAAGACGGCAATGGCGGAGGGTGTGTTAGGCAGACATCCCTCCGATTCTGCTAAACGATTCAGCAAGGCGGAGGCGCTTCGGCTTTGGCGAGAACTTGCGGAACGTCAACGCGAGGACACTTTGCGCAAGATGGTCGAGGAGACGCCCGCGAATTACTCTCTAATTATGTACGACGTCGACCTCGACAGGGTTATCGAAGGGCTCAAGCGTGAGAAAGAAATAGCGGTCGACACTGAAACCACTGGCGTCGATGTTTACACGGATGAAATCGTAGGGATTTCGTTTACCTTACCTACTTATTCATTCGTACCTAACGCGGAATTAGGGTGGAACGTATATATTCCGTTCAAGCATACGAATGGTCCCGCACATAAAAAGTTTTCATGGCGGAATATGAATAGAGCCGAAGTGTTTGCGAGGTTAAAAGACGTTCTGTACGACGAAACAATCGGCAAGGTGCTTCATAACGCAATGTTCGATATTGCGATGTTTCGACGCCACGGCTCCGACCTAAAAGGCGTCGTGTGGGATACGATGACGGCGATGCACTTGCTCAACGAAAACGAGGAATCATTCCGCTTGAAAGACCTAGCACCGAAATACCTCGGCGTTGAGTCGGATACTTTCGATACTCTGTTCGGTCGTGACGCACAGTTTCGCGAGGTTCCGTTAGACATTGCGCTAGTGTATGCGGCGAAAGATACCGAACTAACCTGGCGATTGTGCAAATTTCAACGCTCACACATGGCGAAAATGCCTACGATTCTCGAATACTACCAAACGGTCGAAGTACCGTTGCTTTACGTTATCGTAGACTTGGAGGCAAACGGCTATGTGCTCGACCTAGACTTCGCAAAAGATTACGGAGAGCAGTTACGGAAACGTGCGGAGGAATTGAGCGCCGAACTAATCGCAACGCTGACGCCCTACCACCACGGGAACGAACCGTTGAACTTAAACTCGGTTCCACAAATGAAGCCTGCTCTATCGAAAGCAATCGGCAAGGAACTTCCGAATATGGACGCCAAGAAAACGCTCAAGCCGTTGGCGAAAGAGTTCGAAGTGGTGGCGAAATTGCTTGAGTATAAGAAAATCACGAAGTTGTCCGGCACCTATATCGACACGTTGCCGTTAAAGCAAAACCCGGCTACTAAGCGATGGCATTCGCGTTTCAATCCGATGGGGACGGTAACGGGGCGGTTCAGTTCCGGCAAGGACGAAGAGGACAAGGAGGGGCACGGATTCAACGTTCAGAATCAACCGCCCGAAGCCCGTCCGATGTTCGTTGCGCCTCCAGGCAAAGTGCTCGTAGGTGCCGACTTCAAGGCGCAAGAAATCCGTTGCGTGGCGTACCTTTCGGGCGAGCCTGTTTTAATTAACGCATTTCTCGAAGAACGCGATCCGTACGCAATGATGGCGTCAAACTTCTACAAGCGACCTTACGAGGAAGTATACAAGAACGCCGACGGCTCCGACACGAAAGAGCGTAAGCAAATGAAGGTCGTATGGCTTGCGACACTTTACGGAATGAGCAAGTATTCGCTTGCGGAAATGCTAGGTGTTGACGTAAAGGCAGCCGTTCAGTTTCAGTCGGAATTGTTCGAGTCGATGCCGAAGTTAAACGCGTGGATTGAAGGAAACAAAAAATTCGTCGAGCAACACGGATTCGTTTGGACGGACAAACAAGCGCGTAAGCGACGATTACCTGACGCCAAACTACGCTTGAAAGGTTGGGGCGACCCGAACTTTAGCCGGAAAAATCGAGCGCTACGGCAGGCAACTAACGCTCGCGTACAAGGTTCGTCATCGATACAAACGAAAGTTACGATGTTGCGAGCGCATGAGTATTGCACAAATAAGCCGGGATGGTCGCTATGGTCGACGGTGCATGACGAGTTAATTTTCGAGGTGCCGGAGGACTTTACGCGAGCCGATGCGCAAGACATTCGCGATATTATGCTGAATTCATACGCATGGGGCGACGTAGTGCCGAATGGTACGGACGTGGAGGTCATGCGTAGGTGGGGCGAAGGAATTCCATTAGAGGAGTGGTTTAATGACGCAAAACTATGAAACTTTTATAAATAAGAAGAAAACAACGATACTACCGAGCGGATTCAACGTTATGCGCGAAGTCATCAACGACGGTCTATTCGACTTTCAAAAGGATATCGTGCGATGGGCCCTCCGTCGTGGGCGTGCGGCAATCTTCGCAGGTACAGGGCTCGGTAAAACGCGTATGCAAATCGAATGGGCGATGAATGTCCACCGCAAAACGAAAGGCAACGTGCTCCTATTGGCGCCGTTAGCAGTCGCATCTCAAACGGTTCGTGAAGGAGCAGAACTCGGCTATACGATAACGCTATGCCGTAGTCAAGCCGACGTTAATCCCGGATTGAATATCGCAAACTACGAAATGCTAGGACATTTCGATGCTGAGTCGTTTACGGGCATCGTACTCGATGAATCGTCGATATTAAAATCATTTACCGGAAAAGTGCGAACGCAGATTATCGAATCATTCGCAAACACGCCTTACCGACTCGCTTGTACCGCAACGCCTGCGCCTAACGATTATATGGAGCTCGGAAACCACGCGGAATTCCTCGGCGTTATGAAGCGGTCGGAAATGCTTTCGATGTTTTTCATTAACGATACTAAAACAACGCAAAAATGGCGCTTAAAAGGACACGCAGAGAACGAGTTTTGGCGATGGGTTGCCGGTTGGGGCGTAGTTCTCGAAAAGCCAAGCGACTTAGGTTATCCCGACGATGGCTACGACTTGCCGCCGTTGACAATTAACGACCAAGTCATCGATGTAGAAGGCGAATACGCCAATACGCTAATGGAACGTAAAAAAGCACGTAGGGAAACGGTAGAGGATCGCGTGCAAGCGGCAGCGGAAATCGTCAACGCTAGCGACCGCCCATTCCTTGTATGGTGCGACTTGAACGTGGAATCGGAGTTACTAGCGAAGGCTATTCCGGGCGCTGTCGAAGTGAAAGGAAGCGACAAGCCGGCAAAAAAGGAACAAGCCATGCTCGACTTTGAAAACGGCAAGATACGCGTTTTAGTTACAAAACCGTCAATCGCCGGATTCGGGATGAACTGGCAGCATTGCGCCGACATGGCATTCGTAGGCTTGACGGACAGCTTCGAGCAAGTATTCCAAGCCATCCGTCGTTGCTACCGATTCGGACAGACTCGACCGGTCAACGTGCATATGATTACGTCTAGTCGCGAAGGGGCAACCGCCGAGAATATCAAGCGCAAAGAGGACGACTTTAAAAAGATGGTTGGCGAAATGGTCCAATACACGAAGGAAATTACGAGCGCCGATATTAAGTCGACTGAGCGCGACGTGACGGAGTATGAGCCGGACATGGCGATGGTTATTCCGGAGTGGTTAAAGACCGAGGAATGTTTTGCGGCGTAAAGTTACCGATAAGTAGTCAGCAAGTCAAATAAAAACGAAAAAGGGAGCGTGTTGTCGAATGGCAAACGTATTAAATCAAACGATTACAAAGGATTTCTCATTATATAACGGTGATTGTGTCGAGGTAACAAAGGGACTTCCGGACAACAGCGTTCACTATTCCATCTTTTCGCCGCCGTTCGCATCGCTCTACACTTATTCGAATAGCGACCGCGATATGGGGAACAGCAAAGATGACGGCGAATTCTTCGAGCATTTCCGTTATTTAATCAAGGAACTGTACCGCGTCATAATGCCGGGGCGGCTCGTCAGTTTCCATTGTATGAATCTTCCAACGTCGAAAACTCATCACGGATATATCGGCATTCGCGACTTCCGCGGCGAGTTAATTCGCGCATTCGAGGCGGAGGGCTTTATCTTCCATTCCGAAGTTTGCATTTGGAAAGACCCGGTCGTCGCACAGCAACGAACGAAAGCGCTCGGTCTACTTCATAAGCAGGTCGTTAAAGACAGCGCAATGAGCCGTCAAGGCATTCCGGACTATCTCGTAACCATGCGTAAGCCTGGCGACAATATCGAGCCAATCAGCGGAGAATTCGAGGAATTTGTAGGCGAAGGTGTCGACGTATCACGCGAGGCATACGAAAAGCATGCGGAGGCATTAAGGATAAAAGGCAAGCCGGTATGGCCGTTCGAAATGTGGCGTTCTGTGCTCGTATGGCAAAAGTACGCATCGCCGGTATGGATGGACATTAATCAGTCTAATACGCTTCAATATCGTTCAGCTCGCGAAGAAAAGGACGAAAAGCATATTTGTCCGTTACAGCTAGACGTCATTGCTCGCGGTGTGGAATTATGGAGCAATCCGGGCGATATCGTGCTTTCACCGTTTGCCGGTATTGGCTCCGAAGGCTACGAGTCTATTAAAATGGGACGACGTTTCGTAGGCGTTGAGCTCAAGGAAAGCTACTACAATACGGCGGTACGCAACTTGAAGCAAGCCGTAATCGAGCGCGAAGAATGGGAGCAAGCAGAGCTGGCGGTTTAAGCCGGCTTTGCCTACTAAAAGGAGGAATCGGAATGAAGGCGGATTTAATCGAAAATGAAGTCAATTTAAAGCAACAATACGATTTTCACCGTGCACTACAAGCGGGCAAGCTCCGCGAACTAGCCGTCTTACGTGGCGGCACAGGCGACATACGCCGTGAACTATCGGCAAAGGAACGCCAGGCACGCAAAGCAAAGCGAAAACAGGCGAAGGCTAGCCGTCAATTTAATCGTAGGAAAGGGGCGTAAGCGAATGAAATTAACGCAGAAGCAATTAATCAAATTATGGCGCGAAGAAGAACTTGATGTTGATGGTGTAACGCTGACGGTCGTCGAGGAAGGCGATTTCGAGCAGGACTATAAGTATCAATCGGCGCAAATAATCTTCACGGATGGCTCGAAGCACTATAGCGGTTACATTACGCGTTCCGGCTCGCCGTTTACCGATTGGGAATACGAAGATTATGGCGACGCTGACTTAACCGAAGTCGAAAAGCGCGAAGTCACAGTAACGAAGTGGGTGGCGGTTTAATGAAGAACGTCCTAGCGGTATTCGTCGCATTTATTTTAATGCTCGCGCTGATTGCGATTGTTTACGGAAGTGCAGGCGCAGTTTTATTTTACGGACTCAAGACGTTAGGCGTCGGCTTAACGTACTGGCAGTCGGTCGTATTGGCGGTTGTAATTACGACAGTTGGCACGTTATTTAACGGAGTACGCGGAGTAAATACGCAGAAAGAGGGCGATTAATTGACGAATATAAACGAGATAGCGCAAGAATTTACGCAGGAACTAGACCGATGGTACTCGTTGCCGGAGCAGTATGATAACGAACTAGACCGACAAATACACGCGTGGTACGCAAACCCTCCGCAAGTATGGCCGAAGCGCCCGTACTTCTCGCCGAGTAATGCGAAAGCCTGTCCGCGAGAACTTTACGTCAAGGCGAAGCGAGCGAAAAAGGACGCATTCCCGAAGCCACCATTTCAGGGGCGTTGGCAAGAAATCGGAACGGCAATCGGCGACATGATTCAACGCACAGTACTCGCAATGGAACGCAACTTGCCCGACTGTCCTTTCCGATTCGAACGCAACGCCGACGGCACGCCAGTACTCGAGGACTTTGCGAAGAAAAATCATCGCATTGACCGAAACGGGCAGACGTTTTACCTTTACGGCACATGCGACGGCATTATGCAATACATCGACAAGGAAACCGGCGAAGTCATTCGCGTGGGGCTCGAAATAAAATCGAAGCAATCCACGCCTGCGAAAACGTCGCTCCATTCGATGCGTGAGGCGGAGGAAGGGCATCGCAAGCAATGCGTAGCTTATTCGATAATGTACGACGTCGACTACTACATCATCCTGTACGTTAATACTGCGAAAAAGGCGTGGGTGATGAGCGATGCCGATTACGAAGCGACGCCGGACATTCGAGCGTTTGGCTTTGAGATTACGCAGGCGGAGCGCGACGACTTGCTCGACAACTTTGCTGAGATTACGCGTTGCATTAACGCAGGGACACCGCCAGCAATCGACTTGTCGCGGTGGACTTTCAACAATTTCAAGACGGCATGCGCTCTTTCGCTCACCGACGAAGAATACACGCTATTAAAAGCGCAAGTCAAACGGGCGATGCGGAGTGGCTTGCCGGACTGGAAAAAGCAAGAGTATTACGATGCGTTCGAATTTATCCGCGAGGTGCGGGAAAAGGGGGCGGTTTGATGGAGAAAGAGCTTTACGTATTAGGTGTTTTCGATGATGACGGAAACTTAATCGAATTTGTCCGAAAAGGGCGTAATTGGTCTATAAGCGGATATGACTCAATCGGAAGTGCTAGACGGGGGTTAGCACATTCTAAAACGTACTCAAAACGAAATATAAAAATCGTTAAAGCTACCGGATTTGAGGCGGTAGAATGAGAGTCCTCGCGTTCGACACATCGATGGGGCGACCAGGCATCGCACTTGTCGAAGTTAAAAGCGGCAAGCCGCGCGTTATCGACGTCTCGCACGTAGCAACCAACGCAAGCCAACCGCACGGACTCCGCGCCGAGATTATCGAAAGTTGGGCGACATTGTTTATCGCAAAACATTCCGCCAAACCTTTCGACGCTATTGTACGCGAGGACTTCGTGGCGCGGACGAGCAAGCAAGGGCACCCCGTTTACTCGGCGTGGGGCTCTTGCGACAAGGCGCTTAACAAGTTCGGCTTGAACTTCACGACGCCTGCGATAAGCCAATCGAAGGTTAAGCGGTTGGTGGTCGGCAAGGGCAAAGCGGAAAAGCACGAAGTTGAAAGCGCCGTTAGGCGGTGGACGGGCTACACAGGCGAGTTTGCTTGCGACGATGAAAGCGATGCGGTTGCGATTGGGCTGGCGTATTTAATCGAAAATGGAATCGTTAAGGGGGCGGAATGATGGATCGCGAACAACTTTTACGAGATGCAGAGGATTTTTATTACCGTGATGAGAGCGGACTGCTGCAAGCTGCTGAGAAAGTCGTTATGTTCGGCGGAGATAATCAAGTGTTGCTCGACTGTTACGGAGTATGGACTGTCACATATGTAAAATCGGTATTTCTACCGAGGGAATTAGACGAGGAAGAAATTATCGCTTATTACGATAGGGTGTGTCGTGTTCAATGACCCTCGCCAGCACCTACGCCAAACTTATCGCCGACCTCGAGCGCGAACTAGCCGAAATTGACCGCGACCTTGCCGCGCTCGACATTCGGCACGAGGCGTTGGAGGCGCGGAAAAAGGAAGTCGAAGAAGGAATTGACGGAATTAAACAGTTAAGGAGCGGATTGGATGACGGAAAAAATTAACATCGAACAACTAAACGCGGACATTGCACAGTTTCCGCAAGTGTTTCCGGTAACGGACGATATGCAACTCGCATTTGACGGCGTGTCGCGCTTGATTATGCTTGACCGATACACGTTTAAAGACACCGAAAAGAAAACGCTGAAAGTCGGCGACTTCGTAGTGCTAACGGTCAAAACCGACCCGAAATTTCCGGCGCGTGGCTACGGCTTTGTGACCGCGATTAATTGGGTGGAACGGCAAGTAAGCGTCAAGTTGGACGAGTCATTCGTCGGCGTCTTGGATGATGATAGCGAAGTGGCAACCGGCATCGTGACCCGTCCGTTAGATAGTATCGACAAACCACTCGAAATCTACTACGAGCAAATTGCGAAAAGGAATGCGCGAGGGTTGGCATCGGTCGAGAAAACGGAATCCAAGCGCGAGCAAGCATTCCGCGACTTTTACGAAATCCTCGTGTCGCTCGACTTCGTGCCAGGCGGTCGTGTTATTTACGGAGCAGGCTCGGACACCGACGTTACTTACTTTAATTGCTACGTTATGCCTTACCCGCAAGATAGTCGCGAGGGTATCGGAGAACACCGCAATAAAGTAATGGAAATTATGTCGCGCGGTGGTGGCGTAGGTACAAACGGCTCAACGCTAAGACCACGCGGAGCATTGGCGAAAGGAGTTAACGGAAAGTCGAGCGGAGCCGTTTCATGGCTCGATGACATTGCGAAATTAACGCATTTAGTCGAGCAAGGAGGCTCGCGTAGGGGCGCGCAAATGCTAATGATGGCGGACTGGCATCCGGACATTATCGAGTTTATCATTTCGAAAATGCAAAATCCGCGAATCCTTCGTTTTTTAATTGAAACGACGAACGACGAACAAATACGAAGGTTGGCGCAAGAGAAGCTGAAATTTACACCGTTAACACAAACGGAAATCCTTATCTATAAGCAAATTAAGCAAGCCGTTGAAGAATTCGACTTTTTATCGGAGAGTGAAAGCGAAGAAGCTACGGAGTTGGCATATGACCAAGCGACACAATTACTCGCTGATGGCGGACGCTATTCCGTCAACAACCCCGAATTTTTAACCGGCGCCAATATCTCGGTTGCTATTACGCGTGAATTCATGCAAGCAGTCGAAAATGACGAAGATTATGCGCTTCGCTTTCCGGATGTCGAAAACTACTCCGAGTATGATAAGGCGTTATACGATGACGAATGGCACAAATACGGCGATGTACGTGATTGGGAACGGTTAGGCTTCGGCATCAAAACGTACCGCACGATTAAGGCGCGCGAATTATGGAATCTAATTAATATTTGCGCAACGTACAGCGCCGAGCCAGGCATCTTCTTCATCGACAATGCCAACGAAGCAACTAACGCCATGGCTTACGGTCAGAAAGTAGTCGCGACCAATCCCTGCGGAGAGCAGCCGTTGGCTCCGTATTCCGTCTGCAACCTCGCAGCTATTAATCTCGCAAACATGGCGGATAAACAGCGCAAGACAGTCGACTATGAACGACTAAAACGCACGGTCGAAATTGGCGTGCGCCTAATGGATAACGTAATCGACGCAACGCCGTACTTCCTTCCGGAAAATACGATACAAGCGCTGGGAGAACGACGTCTAGGCATGGGCGTCATGGGACTTCACGACCTATTAATCTATTGCGAAGCGGAATACGGAAGCGACGAAGGTAACGCCATTGTCGATAAGGTGTTCGAAGTTATGGCGACGACAGCTTACCGCGCATCTATCGAACTAGCGAAGGAAAAAGGGCCGTTCCTATTTCTCGAAGCGGCAGAGGACGGCTATGAGCGCTTTATCGAGTCGGGCTACATGCGTAAGATGCCGGAGGACATTCGCGAAGGCGTACTCAAGCACGGCATCCGCAATTCGCACTTGCTGACGGTCGCGCCTACGGGTTCTACCGGAAGCATGGTCGGATGTAGCACCGGACTCGAACCGTACTTCTCGTTTAAATATTACCGCAGCGGGCGTCTCGGCAAGTTTATCGAAGTGAATGCAGGCATCGTTCAAGAATACCTCGACGCGAATCCGGAAGCCGACCCGAATAATTTGCCATCGTGGTTCGTCAGCGCAATGGACTTGTCGCCGGAAGCGCATGCGGACGTACAGTGTATTATACAGCGCTGGGTCGACAGTTCGCTTTCAAAAACGGTTAACGCGCCGAAAGGATATTCCGTCCAGCAAGTTCAAGCGGTGTACGAGCGATTGTACAAAGGCGGGGCGAAGGGCGGAACGGTTTACGTCGACGGCTCACGCGATGCGCAAGTATTAACGCTTACAGCCGAGGAAAATACGGTTGAGGAAACGGATACGCCGAAGGTAGTCCTTGTTGACACGATTAATGACGTACGCTCAACCGATGTCACGTACGGCAACGAAGTCGGAGACACTTGTCCGGTCTGTCGAAAAGGCGAAATTATCGACGCTGGCGGATGTAATACGTGCAATAACTGTGGGGCGCAGTTGAAATGCGGATTATAAAAACGGAAAGGCGGTGTTAGCGTGGAAATATTAGCGGAAACGACGCATTGGGGCATATATTGGTTTATATTAATCATCATTGGGGCGGTAACCCTCGTATGTGCACTCGGTATTATGTCGGTAATCGTAGAATGGGCTAAATATGGAATGGAAGGCGAGTTCATATACGGCATATATGACACGGTTAGTAGTGGCCCCGACGTCACCTACAAGGCGCTCATAACGGACTTTAACGAAGTTTACGAGCAAGGCTACGAAATCGTTGACCAAGACGGAAAGATTTACACAATACGCGAAAGCGAGGCGAATTAGATGAACGAATTAAACGTAAAAATTAAACGCCTACACCCCGACGCAGTTATTCCGCAATATGCCCACGTCTACGACGCTGGCTTCGATTTAGTTGCGACCGAGGACGTCATCGTTGAGCCGGGCGAAACAGTCAAGGTGCCAACGGGCTTGGCGTTTGAATTGCCGGCTGGCTACGAATTGCAAGTGCGACCACGGTCGGGTGTGACTCTTAAGACGAAGCTTCGCGTGCAATTCGGTACTGTTGACGCAAGCTATCGCGGAGAGGTCGGCGTGATTGTCGATAACGAATTCCAAACGTTGTATGAGCGAAATGGGGACGTTGCTATGACCGATGTAGTCGTGTCCATAGACGGCCTTAATGACGACACTACATTCGCAAAAACGCATTGTTTTCCTAGCGGTACTCACTATATTCCGAAAGGGACTCGCATCGCTCAAGCGGTAATCAAACGCGTCGAGTATGCGCGGTTTATCGAAGCGGACGCGCTGAGTAAGACGGCGAGGGGCGATGCTGGCTTCGGTAGTAGCGGAATAAATACGGAACTGAAAGGGTGATGCTTCCATCGGTACACTAGCGAATTTACTCATAACTACGAATCTACTAACGCACACACCGCCGCCCGCCATTCCGTCCGTCGAATCGGCTGAACTCGCGCAACAGCACGCACCACTTGCGCAAACATGGCGCCAGCAAGCCGTCGAAAAGGACGCTGAAATCCAACGTCTACGGGCGGAGGTTGACCGCCTTAAAGCCCGGCAGTGGAAGTCGTTCACTGCAACGGCATATACGGCTGACTGTGTGGAGGGTTGCACGGGCATTACGGCGACAGGACTCGACGTTCGCAGCCGTACACATGTCGACGGCAAGCGCGTGATTGCGACCGACCCTAGCGTAATTCCTCTAGGCACGACGGTTGAGATTCGCTTTGCCGACGGTAAGGTCGAGCGGGCGATTGCGAGCGATACTGGCGGGGCAATACGCGGTAATATCGTTGACTATTTAGTCAGCGACCATAGCACGGCGGTACAATTCGGCAGGCAGACGGTGAAAATACGAATTATTAAGGAGGCGGAATGATGAGCGGAAAAACACACTTAATTGCGGACGAATCAATCGGAGGTGTTCAGCGCGAATACGTCGAGGTGGAACGGCAGGCGGACGTTGGGGATTATGTTGTGATTACACAACTCAATCACGAGAAGGCAAACGAAATACGTAGAGTAATAGAGACTGCGCACGATATACAACAAATCGAGTTTACTCCGAGAGTTGGCGATGAAGATATTGTCGATTATGAACTCGGAGACACCTACAAAACGCTAGAACCAACCGACATCGTTCACATCGAAGGCAAGCGCTATCGCCTAGTCGACAGCAAGGCGGAAGTTGGCGAGAAGGTACTTGCGATTCACACTGGCGAGGTACTGTCCGTTAAAAGTGTATTATCGCAGTTTATACGTGTTTATGAACCGGAAGAATATACCGACCAAACACGACTTAACCATGAAAACTACCGCGTACTCGAACCGGTTGCTGACGCAATAATCGCTAACAAATCCGAGCCAACGGTCGACGCACGCCACGCATCGCCGGAAGTGGTCGACTTGCTTGCGAATCTTGCTCGCCGAGTGACGTCGCTTGAAAGTCAGTTACGCGACACGCAAGGCAATGTCGAAAAATTGTCGGAGGAACTAGAAGCCGTCCGTTATGGCAACGACGAACTTTACGGACGATTAGCGCACGTTGAAGATGAGCGGACTCAGCTACAAACGGTCAACATTACCGTAAATATGCCGGAACTACCTGGCGATGATGTTGCGAAATGTGTGAGCGAAATGTTAAAGCGACTTGCTACTAACGGAAGTGAGCGCCCGTGAAGCACGAACTGGAAATCAGCCGAAAAGTCACCGTTACGAAAATCGCACTCACCGGCAAAATGCGTTCGGGCAAGGACACAGTCGCGCACCACCTTTACATTTCGCACGGCTTCGACAAGGTTTCGTTTGGCGACGCACTAAAACGCCTAGCACACGAAACATTTCCCGACGTCGGCATTCTATCGAAGCCGCGTGCGCTATATCAGCAATTCGGGCAACTCATGCGTCAAATTGACGGCGACGTTTGGGTCAAGCACGTCGAGCGCAAAGTCGAAGGTATTGTGGACTATCGTAGTACGCACGACCACCACATTGGCGTTGTCATCACCGATTTACGCCAGCCAAACGAATACGAATGGGCTCGACGGAATGGCTTTACGATTATTCGCGTCACAGCGCCGGACGACGTGCGCAGGCAACGGGCGGAACAGGCTGGCGACTACTTTACGGCGGACGATTTCGAGCATGAAACGGAGCTGCACGTTGATGGGTTCGCGGTAGATTACGAGATTGCTAACGATGGGACGGTCGAGGAATTACGAGCGAAAGTCGACGCGGTGATGGCGCAAATAAACGAATAAGGGGCGGATTGGATGGCGTTTAAATATGTATCATTATTCAGCGGTATTGGCGGATTTGAGCAAGCGCTGAACAAACTCGGAGGCACTTGCGTAATGGCGTCGGAAATCGACAAGTTTGCGAATCAAGCGTACGAAATCCTTTACGGGCATCCGACAGTCGGCGACGTCACGAAAGTCGAAGCGTCTGCCGTTCCCGACCACGATTTGCTTGTCGGCGGGTTTCCGTGCCAGTCGTTCTCGGTCGCAGGCAAGCGCCTCGGCTTCGATGACACGCGCGGAACGTTATTTTTCGAGATTGCTAGAATAGCGGCGGAAAAGAAACCGAAGGCAATGCTACTCGAAAACGTGAAAGGACTCGTCGGGCATGACGGAGGAAGAACGCTAGACACGATAGTCCAAACGCTAAACGACATCGGCTATACGGTCGATTTCGAAGTCCTCAACTCGAAGTATTTCGGAGTACCACAGAATCGCGAGCGTATATTTATCGTAGCTATTCGCGATGACTTAATCGTACCTCAAGCGTGGGAAATCGGTAAGCGGACGGATGTTGTTGCGAAAGGCAAACGAAGAATAGCGCAACTGGACGGAGTCAAGACGTTTAACTTCGACTATCCCGAACAAATCGAAGTAACGACAAGATTACGAGATATTCTTGAAACCGAAGTCGATGAAAAGTATTATTTGAGCGAAGAAAAGACGGCGAAATTAGTGGCACAGTTGGAAGAGAAGCATCAATCTGATGTCGGCAACGGCACGTCTATCATTCAACAAGCTCAAAGTGGCTTTAGGCTTCGTGAAGAATCGGGAACTTTGCGGTCATGTTTGAATCACCAGCACCTAGTTGAGCCTAGAGGGCACATTGAAAATTGCGATAGTGCGCTTAAACAGTATGAGAAGTTTTACGATAAAAACGGTTATGTACCTGAATTGTTTAATCCGTATAACTGTGCGGAGGTAGACGAAATCGCACCTACATTGACAGCGCAGTGTGCGAGAATTAACGCAAGTTCTACTGTACTGAAACTTGAAGGCGATGATATTCCGCAAATGCTCGGACACGTCGACTTAAAGGGTCATGAAGATATTCGTCGCGGCTACACGACGACGGGAGTTTCGCCAACACTAACGACAATGGGCGGAGGGCATCGCGAGCCTAAAATTGCGGAAATGAAAGAAATCGCGTCCGGTGATAATCTGTCATATTGCATCGACGCTAACTATACGAAAGGTATCGCTCCTGGTGGAATCGGAAAAGGGCGTCGGACTCATATAAAAGAAGTTCGACCCGTCTTAACTCCCGACCGCGTTGATAAACGCCAAAACGGACGCAGATTTAAGGACGACGGCGAAGAAGCGTTCACACTTACGGCGCAAGATAAGCACGGCGTGGCAATCGGCACTAAAACCGAAGATCAACCACGCTATCGCATACGCAAATTAACACCACGCGAGTGCTTCCGCCTTCAAGGGTTCGCGGACGCGGAATTCGATAAGCTGGCGGCAAACGGCATTTCGAATTCGCAACTTTATAAAATGGCGGGCAACGCCGTCACGGCAAACGTAATAGACGCGTTGGGCAGGCGCCTACTACCGTTTATTTGCGACTAATTCAAACGTTTCCCAAAACACGGCGCCTTCGTCAACGCGCCCAATATACGCAAACTTTGCCGGTAAGTCGGCTTCGCTTAGCGCGAGTTTATCCACGGCTAGCTTTCCGGTCGCCACTCCGAGGTAGCCGCGCTTGTCCGGACGCACGACCGACGCGTTGGGCACGCGCGCAAGTTCTTGTTTTACAACGCCGAGGCGCTTATTTTCAACGTCAACGCTAACCACGACGGGCGTAAACGTGGTCAGTCCGAGTTCTTTCATCGCGGCGGTCGACAGGCGGATACGGCGCAATCGGTCGATGGACAGCGCAACACCGCCTCGACTGGCGATTTGTAACGGTTCAAACGGCATATAATCACGTCCTTTAACGATATTTTACGTTATTATCGCACGAATAAACGCAAATTGCAACGAAAGTGAGGCGATTCAATATCGGAGCAGTTAAAACGGATTTAAACGCGAAAGAACGCACGCTCGAATCACGCTACCATGCGCTAGACAGCGCCGAGGGCGTCCGGCTACTGCTCGGCGACTACCATGCGCTGCAAGCCCGCCAGTATGCCGGCGACTATGACGCGGTCGTGATACTTATCGACATGCGTAGCGCGATGGCAAACGCAAACTTAACGGAACGCCAACGCGAAGCCCTACGCATGGTCTTTTTCGACGACATGGCGCAAGTGGACGTGGCGCACAAGTTGCGCGTGAGCAAACAGACGGTCAATCGGTTGGTAACGGTGGCGCTTGCGAAGGTGGCGCGAGTGTACGAGGCATGGGCGAGAATGG
>NZ_JARGEJ010000770.1:0-292 GCF_029211245.1 Robertmurraya sp. DFI.2.37
CCTGCCGCACCGGCTTCACAGCGGGACGGCAGGATGGAATGTTCTTTCACATACTAACTAATGTCAAAATATTATGCGGTCCGGACGGACATCAGCCTGCTCCTGAGAAAACATAGCGGGCTCCTGATGCGCCCGTTGCTGCGCTCGATTTCCTTCAGGGCGGCTTCCAGCACACGGGGGGAGTCTGCGGACAGATGCAGAATCTCATGCTGCTGTGCCGGAGAAATGCCTAGACGCTCAAGGGCGGCACGGAAACCGTCCTGCCTCTTTTCTCCTGAACATTCAGCGTTGT
>NZ_JARGEJ010000771.1:0-292 GCF_029211245.1 Robertmurraya sp. DFI.2.37
ATAACCAATCTGTTCATCGTATGCATAATCTACTTGCTTTTCGATATGATCATCAATTTCATTGGCGACTTTCATTGCTTCTGAAATTTGTAGCCCAGGAAACAAACATTGAATCCGAATATGGTCTTCTTCATTCACCATGATGCTGACTTCTTCATTCTCTGATAGAATACATGCACCTAATACAGCATTTTTCTCAAGATACGGACTAATTAAATGCTTCTCTACCAACACCCTTTTTTGCAACGGCTGAAGGTCATCCATCACTAATAATTCCAGAGTTCCAATCGAG
>NZ_JARGEJ010000772.1:0-292 GCF_029211245.1 Robertmurraya sp. DFI.2.37
CGAGAAAGAAGTTAGCACATTTCTTTCTCGTAATCAACGATTAAAATCTCTGCCATTGTTTCACTCCTTGATCGGAAGAATTAGCTTAAATGTACTACCTTGATTCTGCTTACTTGTTACTTTGATCGTTCCACCATGGGCTTCAGCAATACCAAGGCTAACTGATAAGCCGAGACCTATTCCTTGTGCTCCTGTTTTTGTCGTAAAAAAGGGATTAAAAATCTCAAGGATAGATTGCTCCTCTATGCCGGAGCCATTATCAGTTACAGCAAGGATAACTTTGCCATGTTCT
>NZ_JARGEJ010000773.1:0-292 GCF_029211245.1 Robertmurraya sp. DFI.2.37
TGGCATTTATTAATGTACCAGGTTGGGTAGGGGATCCTCGTGAGGATTTGGTGGAACGTTTGAAAAGCAAAGAGAATTTCACAACTCCGTTGGAGTGTCCGTTTATCACACATTGGTTGCATAATATGAGTCATGATCAGGTACTTGATATGATGAAGTATTTGGGAATGTCCAATTCGGCGGAATCTAAGGTAAAAGTAATATTTGTACCTTGTTATCTGGATGGAAAGGATGGTATCTTGAATTTGGAATATTATGATTTGGTGTTGGGGAATGACTTGAGTGTTTATCC
>NZ_JARGEJ010000774.1:0-292 GCF_029211245.1 Robertmurraya sp. DFI.2.37
CTGGAGTACAGCTGTTTTCACTGTATTCGGCGGCTTTTTATACGAGATCGAACCACAATATGCTTTTATCGGAATGATTGCTTGTACCATACCTGGACTGCTCATTGCACTTGTGTACAGGAAGTTGGAGCATAAAAAAGAAGTATTAGCATCCACATAATATTAAACAATGCAGTTGATTATGCATTTGAGGCTTATTTTGGCTCTGACTCGACGAAACGAGGGAGAGGACAAGCTTTCTCCCAGCATTTCATCAAAGTCAGAGCTATCTTTTTTGCATAGCTTTAATGAC
>NZ_JARGEJ010000775.1:0-292 GCF_029211245.1 Robertmurraya sp. DFI.2.37
TTAAAATGTAAGGATTATACCTGTGCTTATATGGTGCCTGATGCGTTTTTCCTTGCCCCTGACCTGTTGGACAAAGTAGAGGATGTTTTCAAGCAACTGAAGCGTTTTGCTGATTTTACAAATTTCACAATAGACGACTTTGAATGATAAAAGCAATATTTTAACCATTAAAATGAAATAATTATGGTAGTAGACAGATTAGAAAACTTAGAAAAGTACGCTTCATTGAATCCTTTGTTCGCTAAAGCAATGGAATATCTGAAGACTACAGACTTGAACGCTCAGGAATTAG
>NZ_JARGEJ010000776.1:0-292 GCF_029211245.1 Robertmurraya sp. DFI.2.37
AGAATGCTTGGATCATACAGATTTTCCCGCTTTTATCATTTTTGTTCCTTATTCTATTTGGGAGGAGATTAAAGGAAAATAGTGCGTACATCGGAATGGTGCTCACACTTGCATCTTTGGTCTACTCTTTGGTGGTGTTGTTTGAGCGCTTCAACCACCCGACTTATACAGCCGAAGTGACATGGCTTACAATAGGGGATGTTCAATTAACAGCGGGTTTTGAAGTCAATCAATTAAATGCGTTAATGCTCGTCATCGTATCGCTTGTTAGCTTTCTCGTACATACTTATTC
>NZ_JARGEJ010000777.1:0-292 GCF_029211245.1 Robertmurraya sp. DFI.2.37
CCATTTAGTAAATACATAACAAGACTGGTGATTAACTGAAACGACGGGAGTGTTAAAACGGCTATATCAAAGGTAAAAAACAGCCCTTCTGTCTTGTTTTGTATTTACTAAATGGGGAACTTAGCCAATCCGAAATGCTCGGTTTACTAATTATTCTTATCATTATAATAGCAAGTCTTTACTTGTTTTTTTCAAACTATTGGGAAGTACGTATTTACCATATTCAAATTCTGCTTCTAACGCTCCTGAGTCCTTAAAATTAAACTTCATTTTATTCGCCTCTCTTATTTTT
>NZ_JARGEJ010000778.1:0-292 GCF_029211245.1 Robertmurraya sp. DFI.2.37
CATTATCAAGCGTTCACCAATTAAAACGCTATATATTTCGGGGGATAACGATAAGGCGGGTCATAAATTCGCTTCGCAAGCATTCGACAAATTACGGAGGTACGTCGATATACGAAAAATCGATAATCCGCAAGGGATTAAGGATACGAACGAGGCGCTGATGAAAGGGGAAAATATCCAAGATTTTCTTGATTCGTCGATAAATGTCGACAAATTATGCGTCAATATTACAAATATTACGATATTATTTATTTATATTGGGGTGTTTTTATACCCCGCGTCCGCAGGTGAC
>NZ_JARGEJ010000779.1:0-292 GCF_029211245.1 Robertmurraya sp. DFI.2.37
CTTGTCCACCGCCAATTGTTTTCCAAAGTGATTGAAAAAACTCTTTTGGGTGGTAACCTGAGTTCAAAATTCGATGATTTTGACCGATTAATTCATCCTCTGTGTATATCGAAATCTCAACAAATTTGTCATTCACATAAGTAATCGTCCCTCTTGCATCTGTTATCGCCACGATCGATGACTCATCAAGCGCTTCTTTAATATCCTTTAAATTAGAATCAGAGTCAGCAAGTCTTTTGCTTACAAGAGCACTTGAACCTATTAAGCCGCTCATGATCATGACAGCGACGAT
>NZ_JARGEJ010000078.1:0-16902 GCF_029211245.1 Robertmurraya sp. DFI.2.37
CAAAGCTTTTTGCGTAAGCAACTAAGTTTCATCACCTTTAACCCAATAGTCCGGTGGCGATAGCGAGAAGGTCACACCCGTTCCCATACCGAACACGGAAGTTAAGCTTCTCAGCGCCGATGGTAGTTAGGGGCTGTCCCCTTGTGAGAGTAGGACGTTGCCGGGCAAAGTAAAAAGAGTATCCAATAGAATGGGTACTCTTTTTTTGATCTGAATGTCCGAAAGGACAAGAAATAAAACGCCAGTAAAATCAAAGCAGAAACCGGAGGGTGGCTAGAACCGAGGAGGTCAAGGAAGCGAGAGAGAGAAGCCCGGAGTGTACGATGTACACGAGGACGGAAAGAACGAAGCTGACGAAGAGATCCGAAGGTGCTAGACAGCCGACACCGAACACGGAAGTGAAGCTTCGGCGCCGATGGTAGTTAGGGGACGAGCCCTTGTGAGAGTAGGACGCTGCCGGGCGAAGTAAAAAGAGTATCCGCAAGGGTACTCTTTTTTTGATCTGAATGTCCGAAAGGACAAGAAATAAAACGCTAGTAAAATTAAAGCAGAAACCGGAGGGTGGCTAGAACCGAGGAGGTCGAGGAAGCGAGAGAGGGAAGCCCGGAGTGTACGATGTACACGAGGACGGAAGGAACGAAGCTGACGAAGAGATCCGAAGGTGCTAGACAGCCGACACCGAACACGGAAGTGAAGCTTCGGCGCCGATGGTAGTGAGGGGACGAGCCCTTGTGAGAGTAGGACGTTGCCGGGCAAAGTAAAAAGAGTATCCAATAGAATGGGTACTCTTTTTTTGATCTGAATGTCCGTAAGGACAAGAAATAAAACGCCAGTAAAATCAAAGCAGAAACCGGAGGGTGGCTAGAACCGAGGAGGTCGAGGAAGCGAGAGAGGGAAGCCCGGAGTGTACGATGTACACAAGGACGGAAGGAACGAAGCTGACGAAGAGATCCGAAGGTAATAGACAGCCGACACCGAACACGGAAGTGAAGCTTCGGCGCCGATGGTAGTTAGGGGACGAGCCCTTGTGAGAGTAGGACGTTGCCGGGCGATATTCGCGAGGGTACTCTTTTTTGATCTCAAGTTGGATAAAAATGAGATGTGCTATAAGCATTGAAATGCGCGCAATTACGCCTTAAATCGGTGCGATCCAACGAAAAACACACACAATCATACTTATTCCAATGTAATGTAACCTCTGCACGAGCACATCAGAGCTCTAGGACAACTCTGATAGCTGAGTTTTTATCGGTGTCCTGCCTTCGTAAGGTATTCGTAAACGAGAAAAGGACCTTTTTCGATGGAAACTTGCAGAAATGTTTCGATTAGAGGGAAGTCTTTGTTAGGCATTGTTTTCACAAGCTCGCTCCACCATTCAGTTTCATAGCGGGCAATCATACTTAAATTGTAAAGGAGCAAATAATGCACCAGTAGTTCGTGAAATATGAAGCCGATATCTTTGGTTAGTGGAAGAGCATAAGTTTGATCTGCTAAATTGTATTTTAAAGGGATATAATTGAAGCTCCCCCTTTTATTGTCTTTTTCAAAGACAATAAATTCATGCTCTAAGCGCTTAAAATGATATTCCTCCACTGCTTTTTCGGAAAAGAAATCGAGAAAGCGATTCTCTGTCATATGAAAGAAGTCCAATACTTTTTTTGGAATAAAAAACTCATTTTCTTCATGATAGATATTGGTAAATGATGGAACCCCATCGAGGAACAATAGTAATGAATTTAATTCAGGTACTTGTTTAAAAAGGTTACCCATTGATATTTTATCCCCTTCCAAATGTTCCATGTGAAACAATTTATTCGCTAAGAAAGGAAACAGGCCTGTTTTTTGAAATTTAACTTCGTCCTGGAAAAAATGAAAATGCTGTTTTTTGCGCTTTCTGGCAGAAACACCATGAGCAAGGACAGAGGTAGTTTCTGGATAATTTGGATCGACTGTAAGGATACATGCTTTTATAAGATGGACAAGTCCATAAAAAAGCAGGATCGGTTGAATGATTAATGGGGAGTGTTTCCCTTGTTCGTAATATACTTTTCCATGTTCGAGATAATAAATGAAGGGATAACAATTTTCGTACGCTTTTTGCTCAGCGTTTTCTATTTTATTTTGCTCATAAATATTTTTTAAATATTGCTGTGTGTAGCTTGCTGAAAAAAATAGTGAAAATGAAGACCAATGAGAAGTGGACAACATGTTAACCTCCGAAAGAAACGTTGTATAATCAATTAAAATTAGAAAATAAAACCAATATTGTTGTAGGTGAATTATTAGAAAACTCTAACATATCATCTTATCCTTGACAGTATTTTAACCAATTGATAACCTACTAATAATATTTTCGAGTCTAGGAGGCCAAAAAGATGTGGGAAAATAAATTTGTTAAAGAGGGATTAACCTTTGATGATGTACTTTTAGTACCGGCAAAATCAGAGGTATTACCAAAAGATGTTCAGTTGCAAGTGAAGCTTACGGATAAGGTCAAGTTGAATATCCCGATTATAAGTGCAGGGATGGATACGGTCACTGAAGCAGAAATGGCGATTGCTATGGCTAGACAAGGTGGATTAGGGATTATTCATAAGAATATGTCAATCGAGCAGCAAGCGGATCAAGTACTCAAGGTAAAACGTTCGGAAAGTGGAGTTATTACGAATCCGTTTTTCTTAACACCTGAACATCAAGTGTTTGATGCTGAACATCTGATGGGTAAATATCGTATTTCAGGTGTGCCGATCGTTAATAATGAAGATGAGCAAAAACTTGTTGGTATCCTCACAAACCGTGACCTCCGTTTTATTCAAGATTATTCGATCAAGATTTCAGATGTGATGACAAAGGAAAATCTTGTCACCGCCCCAGTTGGAACCACATTGGACGAAGCTGAGAGCATTTTACAAAAGTATAAAATTGAAAAATTACCTTTAGTTGATGAGAACGGAATTTTAAAAGGATTAATTACAATTAAAGACATTGAGAAAGTGATTGAATTCCCGAACTCAGCAAAAGATGAGACGGGGAGATTATTAGCAGGTGCTGCAGTTGGTGTGACGAAGGATACAATGCGCCGTGTAGAAGCACTTGTTAAGGCTCAGGTTGATGTCATTGTTATTGATACGGCGCATGGACATTCTAAAGGAGTTATTGAAACAGTTAAACAAGTAAGAGATGCTTTTCCAAGCGTAGCGATTATCGCAGGGAATGTGGCAACGGCTGAAGCGACGAGAGAGTTGATTGAAGCAGGTGCTGATATTGTGAAAGTAGGAATAGGGCCAGGGTCTATTTGTACGACTCGTGTAGTAGCAGGTGTTGGTGTTCCGCAAATTACCGCGGTCTATGATTGTGCAACAGAAGCTAGAAAGTATGGAAAAACGATTATCGCTGATGGTGGAATTAAATACTCTGGTGATATTGTTAAAGCATTGGCAGCAGGTGGACATGCTGTTATGTTAGGAAGCTTACTTGCCGGTGTATCTGAAAGTCCGGGAGAAACGGAAATATTCCAAGGACGTCGATTCAAAGTCTATCGTGGAATGGGCTCAGTTGCCGCAATGGAAAAGGGTTCAAAGGATCGTTATTTCCAAGAGGATAATAAAAAGTTTGTCCCAGAAGGTATTGAAGGAAGACTTCCATATAAAGGGCCTTTAACGGATACAATATATCAGTTAATCGGTGGAATTCGTTCAGGAATGGGTTATTGCGGGACAAAGGACTTAGAAGAATTAAGAGAGAATGCGCAATTTATTCGTATGACGGGTGCAGGGCTAAGAGAAAGCCACCCACATGACGTACAAATTACGAAAGAAGCACCAAACTACTCTATTTCATAAAATGAAAAACTGACCTGCTGCGTATGCCGCTGGTCAGTTTTTTTGCGAAATTATAAGGAAAATTTCCAGTCTCATAGAAAAATAGGAAAATACTCTATCTATGCTTGTATACCGAACTATGTTAAAATAACAAGGGTGTATAATAAGACTTGGAGGGCTCACAGTGAAAAAAAGCTTCATACAAAAAAGTTTCGTATGTCTATTAACATTTGTATTACTAATTGGTTTTATACAAAAACCGGCAGCGGCTGCTGAAAATATAGATATCAATGCGAATGCGGTAATTTTAATCGATGCGGATACAGGTAAAATACTTTATGAAAAAAATTCAGAAGCCGTATTAGGAATTGCCAGCATGACAAAAATGATGACCGAGTACCTCCTTTTAGAAGCTGTAAAGGAAGGGAAAGTAAAATGGGATCAAACTTTTACCGTCTCTCCAGAGCTTGCTAAAATGTCTCATGATAGCAATTTAAGTAACGTTTTTTTACGTGTTGAGGGGACATATACAGTAGAAGATCTTTATTCTGCTATGGCAATTGAGTCAGCAAATGCTGCAACGATAGCCATTGCTGAAATTGTAGCTGGTACAGAAGCTAATTTTGTGAAATTAATGAATGAAAAGGCTGAAGAGTTAGGTCTTGGTGATTTTAAATTTGTCAATTCAACAGGGCTAAATAATCGTGATGTAGCAAAGCATTTCCCAGATGTTGTTGGTGGTGCAGATGAAGAAAACGTGATGTCGGCAAGAGCGGTAGCAAAATTAGCCTATCATATTATAAAGGATTTCCCGGAAGTTTTAGAAACGTCTAGCATCCCTGAAAAAATGTTTGCACAGGGTACAGATGATAAATTTGAAATGAAAAACTGGAACTGGATGTTAGAGGGTTATCGTGATGTTGCAGATAAATATCCAAACTTTCAACAGTTCACCTATGAAGGTTTAGATGGATTGAAAACAGGGTCTACAAGCTTTGCAGGTTTTTGTTTTACGGGTACTGCCAGTAGAGATGGTGTAAGATATATTACGGTTGTAATGGGAACGAAATCAACAACTGATCGTTTTGTGGAGACAAAAAAACTATTAGATTATGCCTTCAATAATTTTAGTAAAGAAGAATTAGTTCCTGCTGAATATGTGATTAAGGGAACGGAAACGGTTCCTGTTGCCAAAGGAAAAGAGGATCAAGTAAAGGTTCATACAGCAGATGCGATTAATAGTGTTGTACCAGCTTCTGAGCAAGAAAACTTTGAGACTCTGGTCGAGCTTGATAAAGAGAAGCTAAATGAAGACGGCAGTTTAACAGCTCCTATTAAAAAAGGAGATAAGCTTGGAACAGTAACGGTTCAATTTAAAGATGAAGAGACTGTTTATTTAAGCTCTGAGGGACAGAGGAGTATGACAGTTGATTTAGTTGCAGCTGAGGATGTTGAGAAAGCAAACTGGTTCGTCCTTATGATGCGTGGAATTGGTGGATTCTTCGGTGATTTATGGAGCAGTGTTTCCTCCACAGTTAAGGGTTGGTTTTAATAAGGGATTTTAAAAAAGGTTTCTTGTCTTGACAGGAAACCTTTTTTGTTGTTTATTTTCATTAGGGAAGGATGCTAATTCCGATGGATTTAGTAGATGTTTTATTTTTAATTTAGCAATAACCAATATAAGGGGGATGACTTACGTGAAAACAGGAACAGAGCGCGTTAAACGTGGTATGGCCGAAATGCAAAAAGGCGGCGTTATTATGGATGTTGTAAATGCAGAACAAGCAAAAATAGCAGAAGAAGCTGGTGCTGTTGCAGTAATGGCATTGGAAAGAGTCCCATCGGATATTCGAGCTGCAGGCGGAGTGGCACGTATGGCAGATCCTCGTATTGTAGAAGAGGTTATGAATGCTGTAACGATCCCTGTTATGGCGAAGGCAAGGATTGGACATATTGTTGAAGCTAGAGTACTTGAGGCAATGGGTGTAGATTACATAGACGAGAGTGAAGTATTGACGCCTGCTGATGAGGAATACCATTTAAATAAGCGTGATTATACAGTGCCGTTTGTTTGTGGATGTAGAGATTTAGGTGAGGCCGCCCGCCGTATTGGAGAAGGTGCTTCGATGTTGCGTACAAAGGGGGAACCTGGAACTGGCAACATCGTTGAGGCGGTTCGACATATGCGCAAGGTCAATGCACAGGTGCGTAAGCTTGTGAATATGAATGCTGATGAAGTGATGACAGAGGCTAAGCTTCTAGGAGCGCCGTATGAGCTTCTATTAGAAATTAAAGAACTTGGCCGCCTTCCGGTCGTTAATTTTGCAGCAGGGGGGGTTGCAACTCCTGCTGATGCGGCATTAATGATGGAGCTAGGTGCTGATGGTGTATTCGTAGGTTCTGGAATTTTTAAATCGGACAATCCTGCGAAATTTGCTAGAGCAATTGTAGAAGCTACGACTCATTATCAAGACTATAAATTAATTGCAGAGCTTTCAAAAGAGTTAGGAACACCGATGAAAGGGATCGAAATTTCTACATTAGCCCCTGAAGCTCGCATGCAAGAACGCGGTTGGTAAAAGATGATAAAAGTAGGAGTACTGGCACTGCAAGGCGCAGTTAGGGAGCATGTTCAAGCTATCGAGGCGTGTGGGGCTGAAGCGGTAGTGATCAAGAAAAAAGAGCAGTTGGCAAATGTAGAAGGGCTTGTTATGCCAGGTGGGGAAAGTACAGCGATTAGGCGATTGATCGATAAGTATGATTTTATGGACGAGTTGAAAAAATTCGCCCAAGCTGGCAAGCCGATGTTTGGGACATGCGCTGGTCTTATTTTATTGGCGAGAAATGTTGTTGGTCATGATGAACCCCATATTGGTGTTATGGATGTGACAGTGGAAAGAAATTCTTTTGGACGGCAGAGGGAAAGTTTTGAGGCGAATTTAACTATCTCAGGTATAGCAGAGAATTACAACGCTGTTTTTATTCGAGCTCCTCATATCGTCAATGCTGGTGAAAATGTGGAGATATTGGCCAAGCATCATGAGCGCATTGTGATGGCTCGTGATGGAAATTTACTAGGCTGTTCATTTCATCCAGAATTAACAGATGATTATCGGATCACGGCTTATTTTATCGAGATGATAAAGGAAACAATTGTATAAAAAGGTTGCAATTGAAGAATAATTATAGTACATTAAATTACAAAATTCCCTATAATAAAAGCAATGAGAGGAAATAGTAACAGGAAATCCGTTCTAAAAGAGAGCTGATGGTCGGTGCAAATCAGTGAATGGAGCTTGTGAATCCATCCTTGAGTGAAGTATGGAATGCTCCTTTGAGAGTGTAGTAAATACTTCCGGGTTAAACCGTTATTGATTTAAGGTGGAAAGTCTTTTTTGCTTTCAACTAGGGTGGCAACGCGGGTAACTCTCGTCCCTTTTTTGGGACGGGAGTTTTTTGTTTGCAAAAATATGATTTATGAAGAGGTGTTTAGAATGTTGGATTTGAAATATTTGCGTGCCAACTTTGAAGAGGTAAAAGAAAAGCTTCAACATCGCGGCGAAGATTTAACAGATTTGGGGAAATTCGAGGATCTAGACAAAAAGCGACGGGATTTAATTGTTGAGGCTGAACAGTTAAAAAGCAAACGTAATGAAGTATCTCAACAAGTCGCCGCTCTAAAGCGTGAGAAAAAGGATGCGGACCAATTAATCGCTGAAATGCGTGAAGTAGGCGATAAAATTAAAGTTCTTGATGAAGAGTTACGCAATGTTGAGGAAACACTTGAGAATTTATTATTAAGTATCCCTAATATTCCACATGAGAGCGTTCCGATCGGTGAAACAGAGGATGACAACGTGCTTCATCGTACGTGGGGAGAAGTTAGGCAGTTTGATTTTGAGCCTAAACCCCACTGGGAAATAGCTGATGCACTAGGCATTTTAGACTTTGAAAGAGCAAGTAAGGTGACAGGGAGCCGCTTTGTTTTTTACAAAGGTTTGGGAGCTCGTCTTGAACGTGCATTGTTTAATTTCATGCTGGATTTGCACACGGAAGAGCATGGATATGAAGAAGTATTACCTCCGTATATGGTCAATCGAACAAGTATGACGGGCACAGGTCAATTGCCAAAATTTGAAGAAGATGCTTTCTTAATCGGGAGTGAGGATTATTTCTTAATACCAACGGCTGAAGTGCCTGTGACAAATCTTCATCGTGATGAAATCCTAGATGGGGACACTCTACCTATTAATTATGCAGCATTTAGCGCATGTTTCCGCTCTGAGGCTGGCTCTGCTGGACGAGATACAAGGGGATTAATTCGTCAGCATCAGTTCAATAAAGTTGAGCTTGTAAAATTCGTGAAGCCAGAGGAGTCTTATGAAGAGCTTGAAAAATTAACAGGTAATGCAGAAAAAGTTTTGCAATTGCTTGGGCTTCCTTATCGTGTTATGAGCATGTGTACAGGAGACTTAGGATTCACTGCTGCAAAGAAATATGATATTGAAGTGTGGATTCCGAGCTATGAGACATACCGTGAAATTTCTTCTTGTAGTAATTTTGAAGGGTTCCAAGCAAGAAGAGCGAATATTCGCTTCCGCAGAGAACCGAAGGGTAAACCAGAGCATGTTCATACTTTAAATGGTTCTGGTCTTGCGATTGGTAGAACGGTAGCGGCAATTCTTGAAAATTATCAGCAAGCTGATGGCAGTGTTGTGATCCCTGAAGTGTTACGTCCGTATATGGGAAATAGAGAGGTAATTAAGTAAAGTTAGCATAAAAGAGGTTAGACATGACGAGTTTCAAAAAGAGAATGAGAGTTCCTTCTCATTCTCTTTTTTCTATTTTTAATTCTTATGCATTTTTAGTTGGAGTAGGTTCTCTCTCTGATTAAACTTTTCCTGCTGTGGCATACTAGAAATAGTCTTAAAAACTAATCAAGAGAAAGTGTTGACAACTCTCTTTTAAAAATGATATAGTATCACTTGTCGATACGGAGGAATACCCAAGTCTGGCTGAAGGGATCGGTCTTGAAAACCGACAGGCGGGTTAAACCGCGCGGGGGTTCGAATCCCTCTTCCTCCGCCATATTGATATAGATTTAAATGCGCATATTATTGGAGATTATAAAATCCGCTACGTTTGTAGCGGATTTTTTATTGTTTGCCTTTGTTCAGAAAGTATTGTTGATGTGATGGAAACCTTCGTTTTAGATGAAATTGTATAGGTTTCCTCTAATGCAAGAAACTGATGTTTTTAAGTTCAATCTCAGCAACTCTCTTTTAGCGAGAAAATTCTGGTGTTTATAAGCTTCATAGTAAAATGTTTTTAGTGCAAAGGTGCTTGTTTATTTGCTATTTAATTTATTTGCAATTTGCTCAAGGATCGGTTCGATTGATGCGTTTTCCTGTTGTAGGTCGTAATCCTTTATATTTAGACGAAGAATGGGACATGCGTTAAAGTGATTGATCCATTCTTCATAGCGGGAATGCATTTCTTGCCAGTAATCAATAGGTGTTTCCTGCTCCATTTCTCGCCCTCTTAACTTGATGCGTTCAAGGATATCCTCCAATGATCCTTCTAAGTAAATTAATAAATCCGGATGTGGGAAGTAAGGCGTCATAACCATTGCTTCAAAGAGGCTTGTGTATGTCTCATAATCCACTTTTGACATGGTTCCCTTGTCAAAATGCATTTTAGCGAAGATTCCAGTGTCCTCATAGATGGAACGATCTTGGATAAATCCGCCCCCATATTCAAACATCCTTTTTTGTTCTTTGAAGCGCTCTGCAAGGAAATAAATTTGCAAATGAAAGCTCCAGCGCTTAAAGTCCTTATAAAATTTATCTAAGTACGGATTGTCGTTCACCCGTTCTAGGGAAGTTTTAAATTGCAAAGCTTCTGCTAAAGCAGTTGTCATAGTTGATTTCCCTACTCCGACTGTTCCTGCAATTGTAATGACGGCATTCTTATTTATTCCGTATTTTTCGCGAAGATTCATGAAGATGTCTCCTTATGTGAAAGTAATGAATTTAATTGCTCAAAAATATTGTCCAGATCCTGTTTATTGTTGACGAAATCCATATTGTCACCATTTAAGCGGAGAATGGGCGTGGTAGGATTTTCTTTTTCAAAGTCGAGCATTGCCTTTTCATAATCTAAAGATAATTGCTGTAAATAATCGGGGCTGATATTTTTTTCCTGAGAGCGGCCTCGATGATTAATTCTTGCTAAAAGTGTTTCTAAACTTGCTTGTAAGTAAATCATGATGTTTGGTTTAGGCATGTCCGCTGTTAAAATATTGTATATGGCCAAATATTTTGTATAGTCATGAGGCTTTAGTGTGCGTTGGGCAAAAATTATATTTTTATAAACATGATAATCTGCAACAACAGGTATTTGTTTATTTAAAAAATGCTCCTTTATATCGCCAAGCTGTTTATAACGATTACAAAGGAAAAACATCTCTGTTTGGAAACTCCATTCTTCAAGATTTTCATAAAACCTTTCTAAAAAAGGATTTTCATCGACAATCTCGAGAAGGAGTCTATATTGATAATGCTCAGAAATTGCTTTTGCAAGGGAAGTTTTCCCAACCCCAATAGGTCCTTCCACTGTAATAAAAGGTACTCCGTCCATTCACTTAACTCCTTTAATTAATTCGACAAATTTTATACCTCCATAATAGTACCATGTAATTGAAAATGTTGTGCGAGAAATTCTTTAGTAAAATTATCTATTCTGATGGCAATCCATGAAAATGAAAAAACAAACAGCACGTAAGAGCGCTGCCTGTTTTTTATTGCTTTATTCATGTAACCTATATTTAGCATATGCTGTCAAAGCTTAATCACCTTCCCAGCAATGTCATCATTGAAGAGGATAGCTTTTTTGAAAAGGATTTGCAGGTGATGAGCAGAAAGGAAAGGCTCTTTGTCCTGAGTGTGCGACCTTTACATTTTTGCTCTTTATGTTAGCGTTTGACGACATCGAAATTTTCAACAATTAAAAGCCAATTTTGTGGAAAGGAGAGGCCGAGCTTCCAATAACTCATTCCGCGTAAATTAAGTTCTTTTATCATATTGAATTTCGCTTGAATGGAACGTGCATCTTCAAACCAGACCTCATGTTGTCTCCCCTCTTCATCAACATATTGGAAAAATGGTGCTTGTGCTTCAGGATCATATTGAATCGGAACATTGTGCTCTGCTGCAAGTTCTATTGCTTGTTGTGGACTCACGGCTCGGGCGATAGAGCCTTGGACAAATGGAAGCGTCCAATCATATCCATACAAATTTTGCCCCATCATAATCTTTGATGCTGGCATTTCCGTTAGGGCATATTCAATAACATCACGTACGGGTCCAATTGGTGAAACCGCCATTGCTGGACCGCCACTATAGCCCCATTCATAGGTCATGATAACAACAAAATCGACAATCTCTCCATGGGCACGGTAATCATGAGCTTCGTACCAAGCTCCCTCTTGCTCTGCACTCGTTTTTGGAGCTAGGGCAGTTGAAAGGAGCCAGCCCTGCTCTGCAAATCGAGCTTTCGCTTTTCTTAAAAATTGATTATAAGCTTCCCGATCGGCAGGGCGCAGGTATTCTAAATCGAAATGAATGTCTCTGAAACCATATTTTTGGGCAGTGGCGACAATATTATCTAAAAAAGCATTTTGAATATCCATGTCATTTAATAAGATTCGTCCCAATTCATCGCTAAATTGGTCGTTTTCTTGATTGGTGATGACCATCATTAAAATGACGTTGTTAGCATTTGCAATTGCTGGAAAATCATTGAGAAGTGGTTCTTTTAATGTGCCGTCTCGTTGAGCTTGAAAGCTGAACGGGGCTAAGTATGTTAAATATGGGGCTGCATCCCTAGCGCTTTCCACTAAGTTGGGTGCGACAGAAGTACCTCTTGGCTCAACATAAGCATTAAACTCTGCAGCTTTTTTTGGCAATGGTGGTATATACAATCTCGTTCCTACAGGAAGTTGTTGATCAGCAGAGATTCCATTAATGGCTGCGAGCTCTTGATGAGAAAGGTTAAATCGATTGGCGATTGTCCATAAGCTATCTCCTGGTTGGACCCAATAAAATCTCCCTACAATAGGAATAACCAAAGTCTGTCCCACCACAAGACGACTGGCGTTTGGAATCTCATTTGCCTCGATTAATTCTTCGACTGTTGTGCCATAGGCTTGTGCGATACCAAATAATGATTGATTTTGTTGAACAACATGAATTTGCATTTTTTCTCCTCCTTGCCCAGATTTAGGCTACATTCATCCTATGCAAGAAGGAAGTGGGAATTGACAATTGGACATACTTATTGGATAAACTAAGGTAACAGTGTTGTAAAGAAGGAGTCAAAAATGGAATATTTGAGTCATGAAAAGTTTATGAGAGAGGCTATTAAAGAAGCAAAAAAAGCGGAATTGTTGGGGGAAGTTCCCATTGGTGCAGTAATCGTTTATAAGGATGAAATAATAGCAAGAGCTCATAATCTAAGAGAGTCGAAACAGTCTTCTATTGCTCATGCAGAGATACTTGCTATTGACACGGCATGTAAAAAGCTGGGAACCTGGAGATTAGAAGAGGCGACTTTATATGTTACACTTGAACCTTGTCCGATGTGTGCTGGTGCCAGTATGCTTTCTCGAATTGCGAAGGTAGTATACGGCGCAAATGATCCAAAAGGAGGATGTGCTGGTACGTTTATGAATCTTCTCCAAGATCAAAGATTCAATCACCAAAGTGAGGTTCTCTCAGGCGTTCTAGAGGAAGAATGTGGTCAGCTTCTGACTGAATTTTTTCGGAAATTGCGCGTAGAAAAAAGAAAGGAAAAACAGAAAAAATAGATTTACAGTAATTTACAGCTTGTAAAGATTGATTTTCAGCATAATTCCTAGTATACTTGTTTATGCCGTGCTAGGTGGGGAGGTAGCGGTGCCCTGTACTCGCAATCCGCTCTAGCGAGACTGAATTCCTTTCCGAGGCTGATGCTCTGTAGGGTCTGCCTTAGGTAAGTGGTGTTGAAGCTCGGGTCCTGCGCAATGGGAATCCATGAACCATGTCAGGTCCGGAAGGAAGCAGCATTAAGTGGACACTCCCATGTGCCGCAGGGTTGCCTGAGCTGAGCTAACTGCCTAAGTAACGCTTATGGACGTCAGTCAACGAAAGGTGCACGGTTTTACATAAGTATTTAAAAAACTCATCCTAATTTGGGATGAGTTTTTTTGTTATGATCCTGTTTTTTTAAGAATATGCTCTACCTTTTAAAAATAGATAGTTTTGATTGACGGGATTATTTTTCATTAGAAAAAAATTAAGGTATAATGAGGGAGACTATTTTTGGTTTGCTGAAAAAGCAATGTACATATGTTAAATGAAGGGGGCGTATCTATGAGTTATCAAGCTTTATACCGTGTTTGGCGTCCGCAGCAGTTTTTTGATGTTGTCGGGCAGGAGCATGTGACAAAAACGCTACAAAACGCCCTGCTTCAGGAAAAAATTTCACATGCTTATTTATTTTCTGGACCGAGAGGAACAGGAAAAACAAGTGCGGCGAAAATATTGGCTAAAGCAGTCAATTGTGAGAGAGCGCCAATTCAAGAACCATGTAATGAGTGCCCGGCTTGTAGAGGAATAACAGATGGTTCCATTTCGGATGTCATTGAAATTGATGCAGCGTCAAATAATGGTGTCGATGAAATACGAGATATTCGTGACAAAGTGAAGTATGCACCAAGCTCTGTTAAATATAAGGTCTACATTATTGATGAGGTTCATATGCTTTCCATTGGTGCTTTTAATGCGTTATTAAAAACGCTTGAAGAGCCTCCACGGCATGTTATTTTTATATTAGCTACAACCGAGCCTCATAAAATTCCACTAACGATTTTGTCTCGATGTCAACGTTTCGATTTCAAAAGAATTTCAGCGGCGGCGATTGTTAATCGAATGAAGTTGATCGTCGATGAAACGGGTGTTGAGGTGGAGGATAAAGCGTTGCAAGTAGTTGCAAGAGCTGCTGAAGGTGGTATGCGTGATGCCTTAAGCTTGTTAGATCAGGCGATATCCTTTAGTCAGGATAAGGTCACTTTGGAAGATGCGTTAACCGTTACTGGTGCTGTTTCACAAAACTTTCTTAATCGCTTAGCATACGCTATAAAGAATAAGAATGTTGCTGAAGGTCTGTCTGCGTTAGAAGAGTTACTATTCCAAGGGAAAGACCCTTCAAGGTTTGTTGAGGATTTTATCTTGTTCTATCGAGATATGCTTTTATATAAAGCGGCTCCGACATTGGAAGAATCAATGGAACGAGCAATGCTTGATGAACAATTTCAAGAGTTAACGAAAATGTATGAACAAGATGAAATTTATGAAATTATTGATATTCTCAATAAAACTCAACAGGAAATGCGATGGACGAACCACCCGCGTATTTTTTTAGAAGTGGCGATTGTGAAGTTATGCCAGTTGGAAAAACCAGTTCGTTCTGGAACAACTGCTGAGGTTGATAGTCTCATTGCAAAGGTTGAACAGCTCGAATCAGAGCTTGAGGAGTTGAAAGAAAAGGGTGTACAAGTTAGTGATGAGTCACCGGCAACATCTAAGTCAAAACCACAACGTGTGGCTCGCAAAGGTTTTCAAGCCCCAGTCGGAAGAATTAATGAAATTTTGAAAGAGGCAACAAAGTCCGACTTGAATCTTGTTAAAGGTCGCTGGGGTGAAATGCTGGGACGCCTTGCACAAAAGCAAATGAGGTCTCAGGCAGCATTGTTAAATGAGGCGGAGCCTGTGGCGGCTTCCACCAGTGCTTTTATTATTAAATTTAAATATGAAATTCATTGCCAAATGGCAATGGAAAATGCGAATTTTTTACAAGTGTTAACAAAGCTTTTTGAAGAGTTAATTGGAAAAAAGTTGCAAATTGTCGGAGTTCCGGAAGAACAGTGGCTACAATTACGGGCGGAGTTTTTGAAGGGACATAAGGATGAAGATGACTCAGAACAATTAGATGGGGAACCATCATCAGGGGATGACCCAATTGTGTCAGAAGCAGTTAAACTATTTGGAGATACTCTTATTGAAATAAAAGATTAATGGAGGATGAACAATATGCGTGGAATGGGTAATATGCAAAATATGATGAAACAAATGCAAAAAATGCAAAAGAAAATGGCGCAGGCTCAAGAAGAATTAGGAGAAAAGCAAATTGAAGGAACAGCTGGAGGCGGAATGGTAACGGTTATTGTTTCCGGACATAAGGAAGTTCTTGAAGTGAAAATTAATGAAGAGGTAGTCGATCCAGAAGATATCGAAATGCTGCAAGATCTAGTATTAGCGGCAACAAATGATGCTTTGAAAAAGGCCGATGAATTAACAAATCAAACAATGGGACAATTCACTAAAGGAATGAACCTTCCAGGAATGTTCTAGGAGGGAAAAATATGCACTATCCTGAACCAATATCTAAGCTGATTGATAGCTTTATGAAATTGCCAGGTATCGGCCCAAAGACAGCCGCTCGTCTGGCATTTTTTGTGTTAAGTATGAAAGAAGACGTTGTTCTTGATTTTGCTAAAGCGTTAGTGAACGCAAAAAGAAATTTAAGTTATTGTTCTGTTTGTGGACATATCACTGATCAAGATCCTTGTTATATATGCACAGATGAAAGACGTGATCGCTCTGTTATTTGCGTCGTTCAAGATCCGAAGGATGTTATCGCAATGGAAAAGATGAAGGAATTTGGTGGCCTTTATCATGTGTTGCATGGAGCTATTTCACCAATGGATGGAATTGGTCCAGAGGATATCAATATTCCTGATTTATTAAAGAGGCTTCAAGATGAAACGGTTGAAGAGATCATTCTTGCTACCAACCCTAATATAGAGGGGGAGGCAACAGCCATGTATATATCAAGACTTTTAAAGCCGTCTGGAATAAAAATCACTCGAATTGCACATGGTTTACCTGTAGGTGGCGATTTAGAATATGCAGATGAAGTCACCTTATCAAAAGCACTTGAAGGTAGAAGAGAAGTATAGATGTCTGCAGGAATGTAGATCTAGTACGGTAAAAGATTAAGTGGGGGTATCACCATGTTTTTCCGACGAAAAGGCTGGCTGCGCAAAGAATTTGATGAAAAACTATTAGAACAGCTTGGTGATGTAAGAGCAGATTGGACGAACCAAAAGTCATTGGTAGAAAAAAGTTTTGATCCTTCTGAGGATATTTTATGCTCTGCCAAGCTGGCAGAGGCGAAATATTTTTATTTAATTAAGGAAGCCAAATCGAGAAAAATAAATATTCGAAAATAAATTCCTCTCTCCCCATGTCATTTTTTCAAGAACTTGTACATATTTTAAGTATAGGTGATGTCATGGGAGGAGGATTTTTTTGGAACCAGTTGTAGTAATCACTCTTTTAGCAGGGTTAATCATTATATTTCTGTTAGTGGGTACACCGCTAAAGCCATTTCGATGGATCGGACAAGGGATTGTGAAGTTATTAATAGGAGCATTATTGCTTTTTTTCTTAAATATTTTAGGAAATCAATTTGGGATTCATATTCCCATTAATTTAGCGACATCGGCTGTTTCTGGATTTCTTGGAATCCCTGGTTTATTTGCTTTAGTAGCTATCGATACATGGATATTATAAAAAGTGTTGACTTGTATTTTGAATGGTGGTAGTATATTAAAAGTCGTCACAAGATAACAAGTTAACTACTTTAAAAAAAATGTTGACATTCACTTGTGAGAATGATATATTAATAAAGTCGCTTACGGGCGATAAAGAGAAATTTTCTTCTTTAAGATTATTTCAAAATTGCACTTTGAAAACTAAACAAATCATACGTCAACAAATTATAGTGGAGGCACTCTTATGAGAGCCGAAGCTAGCCAACGTTTATTATAAACATAAGAGCTAATCTTACTCTTTTTTTTGGAGAGTTTGATCCTGGCTCAGGACGAACGCTGGCGGCGTGCCTAATACATGCAAGTCGAGCGGATCGGAGGGAGCTTGCTCCCGATGATTAGCGGCGGACGGGTGAGTAACACGTGGGC
>NZ_JARGEJ010000780.1:0-292 GCF_029211245.1 Robertmurraya sp. DFI.2.37
TGAACAAGAAAAGATTCATAGTGACTTTGTTTTTAAGAATGCTCAATACTTAACAGGGCTACAAATCAAAGAAAAAGTAGCGACAGGCGATCCGCGTGTGGCAAACTTTCGAAAAAATAGTGCGGCGACAAAGTTGAAGCTTGAAATGTTTGAAAGTGTAAATTTCTCAACCTTTGATTTTATCCATCTTAGTGGAGTGTTTTTAGCATTATCACCTGAAACAAAGGCTGTCTCCCATTTTTTTTGCGGAGGAAGGCAGAAAGAATGGTGCATGCATTACCTTTGATCCAAA
>NZ_JARGEJ010000781.1:0-292 GCF_029211245.1 Robertmurraya sp. DFI.2.37
CCAGCCCTTTGATCCTTGTAAAGCCACCTTCATTCTCATCTCAAAAGCGCATGTCCCTACACTATATGTAAAAAATATCGCAAGTATGTTTAAAAATTGTGTCATTTCCCTTATTTTAATCACCGGTAATATGATATAATCCATTCTTATAACAGAAAATTTCTATTTTACGAGGTATACCCATGGAGCAAACTTATAACAAAAGACAGAAAGGAAAACTGCTGCTACAAATTCTTATTCGTATGTTGATCACTCAATTTGGGATGTTTTCCATGAGCTTCTTCGATACGAT
>NZ_JARGEJ010000782.1:0-292 GCF_029211245.1 Robertmurraya sp. DFI.2.37
GGCCATTATATTTGAGGAGAAAAGGGGAAGGAGTTAGAGAAGCAAATTGCTTCCTACGTAAATTGTTCCTATGCATTAGGGGTTGGCAATGGTACTGACGCCCTTAACTTGGCGTTGAAGGCACTCAATATTGGAGTTGGCGATGAAGTAATCACGACCCCATTCACCTTTTTTGCAACGGCAGAAACAGTTGCTCAAGTCGGAGCGAGACCGGTCTTTGTCGATATTGAAGAGGAAACGTATAATATTGATCCTACGAAAATTCGGGAAATAGTCACTTCCAAAACGAAAG
>NZ_JARGEJ010000783.1:0-292 GCF_029211245.1 Robertmurraya sp. DFI.2.37
CTTTGAACCAGGGTATTCCCCTCTTTCCAAGAGCAGGACATGCGCTCCCCCCTTTGCTAAATCATGTGCACACGAAGTCCCTGCCGGTCCAACCCCAACAACAATAGCATCAAACTTCTCAGACATGGCTAACCCCCTCTTTTGACATTACCTCTTGAAATCTATCTATTAAAAGTGGAACAATTTCAAATGCATCCCCAACGAGTCCGTAGTGACATGATTCGAAAATGGGTGCCTGCGGATCTTTATTAATCGCGATAATAAGGCTTGAATTCTTCATCCCTACAATATG
>NZ_JARGEJ010000784.1:0-292 GCF_029211245.1 Robertmurraya sp. DFI.2.37
TGGTTAAAGTACGGATAGGCAATCCGTTGACTTCCGTATCTTGCCGTAGCCAAAGATGGGAGTGTGCATCTATTATGTTAAAATCCATCATTATTTTCCTTTGTATTATGAATTAGCCCAACTGACACGCATTTGTTCTCCGATAATTTCTTGCACTTCCTTTACAAGGTTCCAATCAATGGGTTCTTCGGCATATGTTATATTTTTCAATACATTATCCGGATTGGCCGAACTGAACAAAGTGGTGGCGATACGTGGATTGCTGACAGAATATTGAATAGCCAGTTTCTCT
>NZ_JARGEJ010000785.1:0-292 GCF_029211245.1 Robertmurraya sp. DFI.2.37
CTTTTCCATCCACTTCCACCAGTTCTCCTTCCAGACCCTTTAGCGGACCTTTGACCACCCGTATCAATTCTCCCGGAGCCAATGGCGCGGTACACATCTCCACCGCCTCGTCCGAATAATCCAGCATAAATTTGAACCGTTCCATCTGTTCGTCCGGAATCACCGCCGGAGTATGTTCGCCGTGCAGCACCATATACCGGCTGATGGCCGACAACGTGAGCACCTGCGAACGTTCGGCTGCATCTACATGGACAAAAATCATCATGGGGATAACCACCCGTTTTATTTTCTT
>NZ_JARGEJ010000786.1:0-292 GCF_029211245.1 Robertmurraya sp. DFI.2.37
GTTTCCAGGGCTTCCAGCAGCACGGGGAACAGTGCGACGGCGGCTATGCAGAATACATACTGCCACACCAGGTTCATGTAATCCTTCATGGTGGGCGTGCCGTCCTCGTTGGACTGTACCTCCCGGTATACCGTATACAGACGGTGGATGAGCGTGACAGCCATGAATCCCGTCACTACCGCATAGAAGGCTTCCACGGCGATGTTCCCCCGGATACTTTCATAAGCATTGTGGATATGCTCGACCGATATTTCTGTTATTGATGCCATATTCCTATTCCGTTACAAGTCCC
>NZ_JARGEJ010000787.1:0-292 GCF_029211245.1 Robertmurraya sp. DFI.2.37
GGTTTATCACCTTTATTGGCATCCTCAAACTCTATTTCTTCCTTATCCAGACGAATAGCGCCAATTTGAAAAGGATGTGTGAAAGTGTAATTCTTAGGATCGGCTGTTACCTCTCCCCGGATAGCCAGATAGATAGGTTTATTCGAGGCATTGCAATAAATGCCTACGCTCTTCTGAAAACGTCCGATGGCTTTGGCGTCAAAAGTAGAACTGACAATCCCGGTCTTTCCCGGTGCAATCGGTTCTTTGGTCCAATCAGCAACCGTGCAGCCACAAGACGTTGTCACATTAG
>NZ_JARGEJ010000788.1:0-292 GCF_029211245.1 Robertmurraya sp. DFI.2.37
GCCGGATTGTCTGTATACGACCAGGTAGGATAGTCGCCTTTTCCAGATTTTACTTTATAAGGAGGTATAACCGTGTGATACAAACGCGGGTCACGGTCACGAAATACCGCATACATGTCCTTATTTCCATGGTAGCCCGATCCGTCAGCCAAAATCGGCTTGCCATTCTTCATCAAATAAAGATCTACCGTATTCTGGTTCATCTCCACATAGTGTGAAGAAGTATGTTCAATATAACTCATGCCCATAGGATTTATATCCTTCACATAAGATTTATAGAGAATGATACCTG
>NZ_JARGEJ010000789.1:0-292 GCF_029211245.1 Robertmurraya sp. DFI.2.37
TAGGCGCTCTCCTGTTGTCAACAGTATGTATGAACGCCCAAACTTCCGAATATTATCAGGAAGCAGCCAATCCTATTGCCACCAACCCCGCTTTATGGGCGAAAGTTACAGCTCCACAAATCAGCTGGGGAAGCACAGACATCCGCTATAAGAAAGAGGAACCGGCTCCCATCCATAGTGCGCAGAAAAGTATGAATCTTACTGCATGGAAAGGTGAGAAAATTTCAGCCCAACTGGTAGTATGGACTCCCAAAGCGCTGAATGACTTGACTTTCATGGTCAGCGATTTAAC
>NZ_JARGEJ010000079.1:0-16143 GCF_029211245.1 Robertmurraya sp. DFI.2.37
AAATTTAATTGGAGATCAAGGCATTACGACAGCGATTTTAGATCGTTTACTTCATCGTGTGGAAGTCATACATGGTGGAGAGGATGAGGAAAGTCATCGGATGAAAAACAGGAAAAGTATTTTTTCAACAGAAGTGTAAAAAGGAAACGAGCAAAAAGTGTAAAATTCGACTTGACGTCTACATTTCATAGTATTGTACTGGGCGTTTTTCCAATTATCTAATATAAATTCTGTTGAAAGAGGATGAATTACTTCAACGTTTGTGTCTTCATTTTTAATTTTTATACACGCATATTGTTTTTCTATTGGCTCACCTGTTGAAGTTTCTGCATATTGGGCCATTATTGCACGTACAACAAATTTCACATTAGGTTTTATACTAACAATCTTTCTTTGGTTTCTCCCCACCGTTCCCCCACCCTAAATTAATATATCTGGTTTCAAAGGATTGAAGTTCTAAGTTCCCTTTTAAATTAGAACATAAAAACTCGTAAATTTTTTCTGTATATGATTCAGTTGTATATCTAGCAATTTTAGATATACAAGATATTTCAAATGGTTCATTTTGTGCTAATACTAACAAGTTAAAAATCCCCATACGTCTTAACATTTGAGGTGAAACCGTATAATTAATATTAGCTATCGAACTGTATTTCCGAAACATTTTGTTAATTGCATCCCTTGTCATTGGGCCTTTTTGTCCAATTAATAGTTTCTTACTTTGATAAATGGGTCTAAATTCTAAGTAATCTTTTATCATTTTAATAAGAGGTTCAGTTATGCTAATTTTTCTTATAGGAATGGGGAATTTTCCACTTTTTAAAATTTTAAATTGTATATAACCTTGTGATGGATCAGTAATTTTTATATCATCCAGTTCAATATTAATAAGTTCAGAAATTCTGCAACAAGTTCCGAATAATAAGTGAAATATAAGAATATCCCTCTTATTTTGACCTTCTAATATTGTTTGCCGTAGTCTATCAAATTCATTAATACTCATCATTCTCATTGTCCTGTTGTTTGTTTTAATTTTGATTATTTCATTTGGCTCAATTACTAATGGAGATTCTTCAATATGATACAAATATTTGTTATACCGAGTGACACTCTTAATTTTCCTCAAAACAGTATTTTCACTATATTTGGAATATAAAAATATTGTGTATTCAGTTAGCACTTCTTCTGTTATTTTGGGGTCCAGTTCCTTACTTTTTAACCAATCGCAAAACTGAGCAATGTCAAATTCATAGCTCTTAATCGTATTTTTTGACAGACCTTGTCTTTCTAATTCATTGATAAATTTTTCGATCATGTGTGCGCCTACTCCATTTCTTTTATTTACCTTAATTCTATAAAATTCTACATAACTTGTATACATAATTTTTATTAAGTTTAAAAAATAAAAAGATGGGTTTCTTTACTAACCCATCTCTCTATCTATACTAATACTATTTATTGAACTCCATCTTCCAACTAAAATATTCGTTATCAGAATTTTTCTCATAACGTAAATTAGCATCAAACTTATTACCTTTTTTACTCGTTAGTCCTTTAACCAAAACGACTCCATTTTTTAAAAGGTTTTTAACCATTGTTTTTGTGGGCTTCTTTCTCATTGATGCTAAATATTTATCATTTTTCCAAATGACAAATTTACACCCATTTTTCCAGTTGCTACAACCAAACCCTTTTTGTCCTTCAATAATTCCATGCCCGCAAAGAGGACATTTACCAAGAACCTCAATTGACCTCTTTTCGTTTGATACTTCGTTAATAATGATATCATTTTCATTTTTTATTGTATTAACAGCCTCTGTTGTAAAATCGAAAATTAAGTTTAAGAAACTTTCTTTTGTAAATTTTTGTTTTTCAATATCAGACAATGTTTTTTCCAATCTACCAGTAAATTCTAAATCAAATAAATCCTTTACTGGAAATGTTTCAACTAACTTTCTTCCCAGATCCGTACAAATTAAATTTTTATTTTGAGTAGCAATATAACCGACATCTTTTAGTTTTTTTATTGTTTCAGCTCTTGTAGCTGGAGTACCAATGCTATAACCACTTAAAATAGCAGCCATCATTTCTTCACTGTCTTCATCCTCTTTGTCTTTACCCTTGCCGCATGTTTCCATTACTCTTAATAATGTTTTTTCAGTATGGTATTTTGGTGGTTTCGTTACATGAGAAGTCAATTTGTGGTCTTCAATACTTACGACCTCATTTATATTAACTAAAGGTAGAATAGTATCCTTCGATTCGATTTTCTCAACCTTTTTCCATCCTTCAACTAATTGAACCTTCCCTTTAGATAAAAATTCTCCCTCTACATTATTTATAGTTGTTTTTAGAGTAGTCTCTTCATATTCCGCTATAGGCATAAATTGCATTAAGAACCTATTTTTCACAGCACTATATACAATCATTTCATCGTTAGTCAATGCTTTAGGGATTAAATACGTTGGAATAATGGCACTGTGACTTTCAACCTTCTTATTATTAAACACCCTTTTTGTTCTTGTAAATCTTAGTTCACTTTCATAAGGCAGTCCTTTTTTTAGAGCATTTAAAACATTTTCTGCCCGTTCAACAAGACTCTCATCCAAAAAATTGCTAGAAGTCCGGGGATAGGTGATTAGTTTTTTCTCATACAATGATTGTGAAATCCGCAAAACTTTGTCCGAAGTCCAGCCCTGATATTTGTTCGTAATAAACCCTTGAAGATTGGATAAATTAAATAAATAAGGGGGATATTCAATTTTTTTCTCAACATTTTTTTCGGATACGGCGCCCTCTTTTCCAGACAAAAGGGAATGAATATCCATTAGAACTTGTTTATCTTTAAATTTATCCTCATTGTTAAGATAATAAATCCCTTCATATTCACTACCTGATCGGGTTGCAAATAATGCTTTTAGTTTAAAATAATCTTCTGGAACGAAATTTTCTATTTCTTTATCTCTGTCATAAATAATTTTTAAAGTTGGTAGCAAAACCCTTCCAATATTAAGCGCTTGTCCTTTACCCTTTTGATATTTTAATGTTGCCATAGAAGTAAGATTAATTCCTATTGTCCAGTCCGCCCATTGTCTACCTATACCTGCATCTCTTAAAGGCATCATCTCATCGTTGGATATTATATTTTTTAGACTCTTTAGTATTTCATTCGGTGTCCACTCATTTAATAGTAATCGATAAACCTTTTTACCATGTTTTATCATATATAAGATCGTATCTCCAATAATTTGTCCCTCTCTATCATAGTCACACGCAGATATAAGATTAGTAACATCATTTCTTTTAATTAGACTATAAATGATATTCAATTGTTTTTTTGCACCTAAATCTTCTTTATCTCGATTTTTTTGATTTGATTTCACTTTATATCTAAATTTATCTGGAATGAAAGGAAAGTTTTCTATTCTCCATTTTGCCATTTTCTCATCATAATCTTTTGCATCAAATAACTGTAAAAGGTGACCAAAAGCCCATGTGATAATATAATCGCTGCCCTCAAAATAACCATCCTGCCTACTTTTTATTTTAAGTGCATCTGCTATATTCTTAGCTACAGAAGGCTTCTCTGTTAGTATTAGTGTTTTGCCCATCTTGATGTTATTCTCCCTTCTTAACAATAATAATGAATAATTGTTTATCCACTCAAGTTCTAAAAATACAATGAGGAAATTAGTTAAAACTTTAATTTCGTTTAAAACATAATAACTATTAATCTATAATTTTTGAACTCATAATTAATATTTTAATTTTTCTGTTTTCAATCTGAGGATTATTTTAAGGAATTTAGTGAAAGAACCAAATAAAAAAAGAATATATTGAAATTTAGAAGTTTTGATATAGAGGTTTTGGAAAAGCTGATGTGCTATTCGTCTACTACAAGTTTAATTCTTATTATGTATGAATAGCTATTGTATAAAATTTAAATTGCCCCAAATAATCTAAATACCTGTAATTTTTTCTCCTTTTAAATACTAATTACCTCATTATGTCCACAACATATGGACACGCTACAAACTGCTATAATTCAGCCTTTTTCATATTCAATTAATTATGTCCATATCCATTTTTGTATATAATGTACGAGGATAAGAAACGATGCCCTTCTGATAAAGCTTTTGTAAAATATCCAATGTTTTCTTCGGCGAAAATTTGAAACGTCTATTAGCCTCTGCTTGTAAAGACGACAAATTATAAAGAAGTGGCGGCAAGTATTCCTTTCTTTCTGTTTGGACATCTGCTACTTGAGCATTTTTTCCTTCACAGAAAGCAGAGATTTTTTCAGCCATTTCTCTCGTAGCAATTCTCGTATTACCGTCCTTTTCCCATTTTCCCTCATATTTCTTTTTACTAATTTCAAATTTAGCATTTACTTCCCAGAACGGTTCTGAAACAAAAGTATCAATCTCATGCTCCCTTTTTACAATTAAAGCTAAAGTTGGAGTTTGTACTCTCCCAACAGAGAACACATCTGAAAAGCCTTTTTCCTTAAGAAGAATGCTGTAAAGTCTTGAAGCATTCATACCGACAACCCAGTCTGCGCATGCACGCGTATAGGCTTCATAATAGAGATTTCTTGTATCGTTTTCTGAAAGCAATGTTTGAAAACCTTCCTGAATTGCTTTTGGGGTTAAGGAGGAGATCCATAGCCTCTTCATCGGTTTTCGACATTTTGTTTGCCTGATGATATTGCGAACAATCAACTCTCCTTCACGACCAGCATCTCCCGCATGAATAATCTCGGTCACATTCGGATCTTCTATAAGCTGTTTAACAATCATGTATTGTTTCCATTTATCCTTGGAAACCTCATATTGAAATTGAGCTGGGAGCATCGGTAAAGTTTGAAGAGACCATTTTTTCCAGTTTGAGTCATATTTTTCAGGGGGAATGAGCTGTGTAATATGTCCGATTGCCCAAGTGACATATGCTCCTTTGGGGAAGACTTCGTTTGGGAGAACTTCGATGTACCCTTGCTTTTTTTTCATTTTATAAACAGATGCTAACGTTAAACCTTGGTCTGGCTTTTCCGCAATAATGAGTTTCATTATGGGACTCACTTCCAATTTCATAAAATAAAATGCCTTTCCTATTGTACCCTATTCAGATATCTTCGAAAATACATTTCAATATTTTTTCAAAAATAGAAAAAAAGCCTCACATCTAAATGTGGGGCCTCTATGTTAGTTTTAATTTCCTTTGCGACCATCTTTTTGACAGTACTCCTTTATGGGGAGCAAAGAAGAAGAAGATCGCAAAAATTACTCCATTAACGGTTGCCATAGATCCTGAAATAGATACGTCAAGCCAGCTTGCCAAATAATAGCCGATAATCGCAGCCGCAACACCAAGAAGTGCACTCATGATGAGCATGATGTTTAATTTATCGGTGAGCAAATAAGCTGAAGCCCCAGGAGCAATAAGCATTGCTACCACAAGTATAGCACCGACACTATCGAAAGAAGCTACTGTTGTCATTGAAACCATTCCCATTAAAATATAATGAATGAGCAGAACAGGAATACCAATTGCAGCTGCCATTTGCGGATCAAAGGAAGTAATTTTTAATTCCTTATAAAATAGGATAATGATAAGTAGATTTATAATTAGCACAGTCGTTAACATTAAAAACGCCTTTGGTAATTGTGGAAAAAACCCCCATTTTACAAGATCCCAAGGAACAAAGGTAATTTCTCCCATCAATGCATGGTCAACGTCTAAATGGACATGATCCGCATATAAACTTAACAAAATAACACCTACTGCAAACAGAAATGTAAAGACAACTCCAATTGATGCATCTTCTTGTATCCCTGAACTGTGTAAAAGTTGTACAAATACCGCTGTCAGTACACCAATTGCAGCTGCACCAATCAACATATAAAATCCATTCAGACTTTGACTGATAAGAAAAGCTAAGACCATCCCTAATAAAACCGTATGACTGATCGCATCTGCCAACATGGCTAACCTGCGTAAAATTAAGAAGCAACCTGTAATTCCACAACAAATGCCCGCAAGCGATCCAACAATTAAAATCCAAGCTTCATAGCTCATTGATAGCTCTTCCCTTCTTTTCTAAGCACTAACTCATGCTGAAGACGTCTATTCAAACGAAGTCTCTTTATCCACTTTGTAAGAAGCCCTCTCTCAGGTGCAAATAGCAAAGAAATAAAAAATATGAACGTTGCTGTAACAACAATAAACGGACCTGTTGCCAACCCCGTGCCAAAAGTACTGAATATCGTTCCGAATACTCCTGAAATCGCACCAAAAATTCCTGAAAGTACTATCATCCGAGCTAAAGAATCAGTCCAATACCGAGCAGAAATCGCTGGAGTGATCAACATAGCAGCCATTAAAATAACGCCAACTGCTTGAATCCCAACAACAATTGCCGAAACAAGCAATGTTAAAAAAACAAAATTTAATAGCTTTGTTGGCAAACCTAAACCTTTGGCAAATTCCGGATCAAAGGTCAGCACCTTTAATTCTTTGAAAAGTAACCATGTAATAACGGTAAGGAGCGCAGCCGCCCCTGCCATAAGTTTTACATCACTGCCAACAAGAGCTGCTGCCTGCCCAAAGATAAAATCATTTAAACCGCTTTTATTGCCTACACTTGATTGCGAAACCTTCGTTAAAAGGACAATTCCTAGCCCAAAGAAAACGGATAATACTAATCCTATCGCTGTATCTTCCTTTATTATCGAATACGATGAAATCGCTTGAATACAAAAAGTTGCTATCAGTCCAGAAATCGCAGCCCCAATTAATAACGGAAATAATGACTTCTCGCCCAAAAGAAGAAAAGTAACGCATATTCCAGGAAGCGAAGCATGTGCGACAGCATCCCCGATTAGGCTTTGTTTTCTTAATAAGGCAATGCTTCCAAGGACACCGCTTGAAATTCCTAAAAGAATAGTCCCGAGGAGAACCCATTGTGTATTGGCATCTGCTAGACTAATTTTAATCACGTCATCCATCTTCGCCACCTCATTTCTGACCTACTAAAATATCACCTTTTTCTAAGAAGGCTAATGTTCCACCATAAGTTTGATGCAAATTTTTTAAAGTAAAAGTATCTTCTGTTGGTCCTTCGGCTATAACATTTATATTGAGCAATATGACGTGGTCAAAATAATCCTTAACCGTTTGTAAATCATGGTGGACTACAAGAACTGTTTTCCCTTGTTGTTTCAGTTCATTTAATAACTCTATAATTGCCCTCTCTGTTGCCGCATCAACGCCGACAAATGGTTCATCCATAAAATAAACCTTTGCGTCTTGTGCTAATGCCCTAGCGAGAAAAACCCGTTGCTGCTGTCCACCTGATAATTGGCTAATCTGCCGAGTTGCATACTCTTGCATACCAACTTTTTCTAAACAATTTAATGCCAATTCTTTATCTTTTTTTCCAGGTCTTTTAAACCAGCCAATATGTCCATATCGTCCCATCAAAACGACATCAAGAGCATTAGTTGGAAAATCCCAATCGACCGAACCTCTTTGAGGAACATAACCAACAACTCGATCTTTGGCACGATACAGTTTATCGTAAACCTTTACTTCGCCTGTTGCCTTCGGGATCAAACCTAATACAGCCTTTATTAGCGTTGACTTACCTGCGCCGTTTGGACCAATAATCCCAATCAGTTTTCCTTCTGGCACAGTAAAACTCACATCTTTTAGAACTGGTTTTTTTTGATAAGCAACTGTTAAATTATGGACTTCAACTGGATTCATTTCCATCACCCCTACTGTAATGACTCTGTGATTGTTTTGACATTGTGTCGATACATCCCAATATATGTCCCTTCTTCCGTTCCTTCCTCACCCATGGCATCGGAAAATAGCTCTCCTCCAATTGTCACTTCATGTCCTTTCTGTTTTGCCCCTTCGATTACAGCATTAATGGAACGCTCAGATATACTTGACTCAATAAAGACTGCTTTAATGTTTCTCTCAACCAATAAATCTACTAATTCTTGCACATCACCTAAACCATATTCAGATTCAGTGCTAAGGCCTTGTAAGCCCATTACTTCCATGTTATATGCAGCGCCAAAATATCCAAATGCGTCATGAGCTGTAACCAACACTCTTTGCTCAGATGGGATTTTTGCCAATTCCTCTTCCGCATACTCTTGTAAACGGTCCAATTCTAAAAAATAATCTTCTGCATTCTTGGTGTAATATTCTTTATTGTCTGGATCGATTTCAATTAAGCCGTCCCTTACTTTTTCAAGAGCTTGCTGCCATAAGGAGATGTCAAACCATATATGTGGATCGATTGCACTGCTATCCTCGCTATCTTCAAGTAAGTTTCCTTCAGAAATCACTTCTCCAATTGCGTAAGTTGGTTTCTTATCGTTTATCTTCTTTAAAACATCGAGAATTTTACCTTCTAAATGTAGTCCATTGTAAAAAATAATATCTGCCTTCTCGAGCTTGTCTATATCGCCTTGTGTAGCCTTATATAGATGGGGATCTGTTCCCGGTCCCATAAGGCTAATAACTTCTACTTTGTTCCCCCCTATATTTCTTACCCCGTCAGCGATTTGCCCAATCGTTGTTGTTACCATTATTTTCCCATCGGATTTTTCCACACCATTGCTTTCATTTGAACAAGCTCCAAGTAAAACGAGTGAAAATAACATAAACAGCTTCATGATCTTTTGCATTTCCTCAACCATCCCTTCTTAAGTTAAGTCAGTATGTCCTTACCCATTTTTATTAACCTACCTCACTTTTTTAAACCTAGGACATGTTTTTTAGGTTTAGTTATAAAAGTTTCCTATATGCAACATTTTAAGCGCAATAAAAAAATTGTCAACCCAAAACACGCAATTTTTTGCTTCGTTTACATGCTGTAGCGTAAAAATAAGCTTTCTTAATAAGATTCACAGACTAAATTCACTTTCTTAACCGACTTGTTGAGAGCATTGTTTGCTCACTTAATTGACTCATATGAATTTTCCTACGACTTCCTCAGTAATATGTTTTTTGTAAATTCTAATCAAAAAAGTAAATGAAGATTAAACTTCACTTGCTTCAAGTTGTCGACAAAGACATCGAGAACACTACCTCTCCGGTGTCTTTTACATTTTTGAATGGTATTGCGATTTAATATACGTTGATTACCGCCTCGGGCGCTTGCTTTCCAGGAGCTGGTAGTGAGACGCGAGGCCGCTGTAAAAACTTTCTGCACTCTTTGTCTGCAGAATTTCTAGAGCTGCAGTCCTCTGTCTTGTCAGGAAAAAAAGTAATGCCATTGGTTCCGCACTTTGTTTTATTGATGCTATTAATCCGATTGAACTCTAGCAGACCTCATTCGGATTGAAATCTTTCTCGTTTCTCTCGTTCTATAAGAATACACCTTTGACCGGATTCGAGCTTGCATATCAAATGACCTTGAGAAACGAACTAGTCTATTGATATCATTTCTAATGTATCTCTTTCTGTAATAAAATTTCACATCATCATTTGCTATCAGCGCTACATTATTCTCAAAGAAAATTTAAACAAAAAAGACTGGAGCAAACTTGATTTCATCGAGTTTGTCTCCAGTCTGAAGAGCTAGTCTAAAAAAAGCCTTAATAAAAACGTCCAAAAGTCAGCTTTCACTGACTTTTTGAACACCTTCTTTTTAAGCTTGGAGTTTTACTTATTTTGTTGTATCCTCTAATATTCTTTCAATTATTAATTGATGATTATATTTTAAATCGACCAGATGATATTCTGTTTGCACAAGGCAACGAATCGGATCATAAGGATTAATAAGGACAATTGTTCCGATGCTACCATCTGAAAGCAGAACCTTTTTACCCACAAGACTATTCATCATTTTGTTTAAAAAAGTTAAAACAATCGTCGGATCTAATTTTCCAAATGCATCCTCTTCCATTTGCTTGATAATCCCATAAAACGGGAGTGCTTCATGATATACCTTCGGAGATGACATTGCATGAAATACATCAGCAATCGCAACTATTTTTGCTAAATAGCTTATTTGCGGTCCCTTAAGTCCAATCGGATAACCATTACCATCTTCACGTTCATGATGCTGTAACGCTATTAGTGCCACATTATCACTAATCCCGTTCGTGTTTTTAAGAAGATTATAGCCATAAACAGTATGGTTACACATGATTTCATATTCTTCTCGTGTTAACTTTCCAGCTTTATTTAAAATATTCGCCGGTACTAAAGCCTTTCCAATGTCATGTAAAAGAGCGCCAAGGATTAACTCCTCTAAATCTTCATCTTTTACTTTCAGCCATTTGCCAATTAATGTTGCAATAATGCCTACACTAATCGGATGTCTGTATGTATATTGTTCTTTTTCAGTTAATTCATAAAAAAGGTGATAAATAAGGGGTATTTCAACAGCTTGTTTAATGATAGGGATAATTTTTTCCTCTATCACCACCAAAGGAATGTCCCCGCCTCCTCTTACCTGCTTAAAAAAAATCTCCATTTCTTTTGATGCAGAAGTAATTCTCTCGGCTATTTCAGTTAACATAGCCGGATCTTGTTTTATTTGCTTCGTCTCCTGTTGATATTCTGTATTCCATATCAACGAATCTTTTTCGGAAGTGGTCATAGGTGTTTTTTGCCTAGAAAAAGGTTGATCTTTCTTCATCCCTTCACCTACTTTTCCAGTTATTCGCAACAAAAGTCTTTATGAAAATCTATGAAAATCATAACAAAAAGTGGAAATATATGAAAGAAGAATCAGAGCAAATTTCAAAAAAATCCTTTGTCTGAATTTTTAGTCTACATCTTATAAAAAGGCTTTCATTGCTTGACGACTGGGATTCAATCATGTATATTATAGACATCATTAAACAGTATTTATTTCCGCCTTTGGTAACGATTGGCTTAGTATAAATCGTTTAATGGTAATATTACTTGGCACTTTTTGTGTCTTTAAAGGCTTAGGAGGAATTTTTTTTATGCAAAATGGTAAAGTAAAATGGTTCAACAATGAAAAAGGCTTTGGATTCATTGAAGTTGAAGGCGGAGATGATGTTTTCGTACACTTCACAGCTATTCAAGGTGAAGGCTTTAAATCTCTAGAGGAAGGTCAAGAAGTTTCTTTCGAAATCGTTGAAGGAAACCGTGGACCACAAGCTTCTAACGTAGTTAAGCTCTAATCCAATAAATTATAAGCATAAGGGCTGGTGAAATTCACCAGCCTTTCGTTATGTTTCTGCCGCTGCTGCCATTTATTCTAACTGTTTTCCAACAGCTTTTATTTTTTCTCCAACTGTACACTGAGTGATGCAAAATCGGTGTGCATACGTTCTGCCTATTTCTTTTTTATGGTATTTATGTAAAAAACAGTCCTTACAATAACTGTTTAGCAGCTCTTCAACTTCTAATAAGACGTCTTTTCGCTTCAAGCTATCAACTCCTCTAATTGATTTTGAATCAGTTGAAGTCTAGTTTTACTCGTTAAGCTCCATTGTACTATGAATAATTTTCCCTTCCAATGCTTGTGTTGCAAGTTTATCAGCTTCTTTATTTTCCTTTCTAGGAAGCAACTCGTATTTCGGTTTGATACCAAGTCGTTCAAGCTTCTGCTCAATGCGATCGAGCCATTTATTTAAATTTTCCTCAAAGCACGGCCATTCGCCCTCTAATTGCTTTATAACTCCTTGAGAATCACCTTTAATTTCACAGGGTAAATGATGAGCACCTAAATCCTCAAGTAAATCTAAAGCAAAAAACAAAGCAGCATATTCAGATTCATTATTTGTCTCCATCTGTTCAATATGTTGATTCGCTCGCAATCGATATTTTTTCTTCCCTTTTTTATAATAAATAATCGCTGCAATGCCGGCCTCATATGTATTTTTATTAAAACCGCCATCAAAATATAACGTAAGTTCGTGGGGTTCCTCTTCAATTTCTGCTGTCAGCTTCCGCATTTCCTTCATGGACCAAGAATGATTCATTTCATCGAGAAACAAAAACTGTGAAACCTTGCCCGTTTTTTCTAAGTCCTCACCGATACGAATGGCAGTGTCTGCATCCATCCACTCCGAGGAAAACTCCACCGGCTTATTTCCTTTTACCTTATATATCATTTCAATTTTATAATTCATCTAATCAACCTTTCTTAACCACTCAAAATTAGCTTTGTTATAGATTGGTGTTGTTATTTTCCACGTTTTCTCGAGAACTTTTCAGTTTAGTAAAAAGTACGCCAAATCAAGGTTTCAAAGGAAAAAACGCTTTAGCAACAAGAAACCTTAACAAAGACTATAAATAAAAAAACATTCTTGTTTTCACCCTGCTGAAAAATCGTTATAATAGGCAAGGACAATTGAATAACCCCATGCGGTTCGTGAACTCCCGCATTATCAAAACTAGGAGGAAGTTTTTATGTTTAATGAATGGTTTGGTCTTATTTTTGTGCTAATCAACTTTGTTTTCGTATTAGCTTTTTATCGTCTCTTCGGAAAAACAGGTCTATTTGTTTGGATCGGTTTTTCCACCGTGCTTGCCAATCTTCAAGTTGTCAAGACGATTGAAATTTTTGGTTTAACTGCAACACTTGGTAATACCATGTACGGAACGGCCTTTCTTGTTACCGATATTTTAAATGAAAAGTACGGGAAGAGTGAAGCTAAAAAAGCGGTGTGGCTTGGATTTTTCACATTAGTTGCAATGACTTTTATTATGCAAATGGTTTTATTATTTCAACCTCATGAAATTGACTTTGCCCATGAGTCTCTAGAAACGATATTCGGGATCTTACCTCGAATTGCATTAGGAAGCTTGTGCGCTTACTTAATTAGTCAATTTGCGGATGTTTATATCTTTACCTTTTTAAGAAAAAAATTTCCACGTGATCAGCAATTTTGGATTCGCAATAACGGAAGCACAATGATTAGTCAGTTATTAGATACGGCTGTCTTTACAAGTATCGCTTTCTTAGGAGTATATCCACTTCATGAATGGTGGCAAATTTTCCTTACCACTTATTTATTGAAATTTCTTATCTCAATATTAGATACTCCATTTGGTTATATAGCAAAACGGTTCCCGGACAAAGGATAAATCAGTCTTAAAATATTAACACCTAGCAGGTATTATTGTACCTTTTAGGTGTTTTTTTCTCAATAAACTATGTATAATAATTCATTATGAGGTATTATTTAACTTCAAGGAGGTTTCAACTTGATTGAAGTTTACATAGATGGGGCAAGTGCCGGCAATCCTGGTCCAAGCGGAGCAGGGATTTTTATCAAAAAGGATGGAAAAATGGATCATTATTCCATCCCATTAGGAAATATGAGCAATCATGAGGCAGAATTTCAAGCACTTATCAAGGCGCTCTACATCTGCATAGAAAATGGCTATCATATCGTTTCCTTCCGCACTGATTCACAGTTAGTGAGTCGGGCAATCGAGAAGGAGTTCGTGAAGAATAAAACGTTTGTACCATATTGTGAAGAAGCGCTTCAGCTGATCAACAAACTTGATTTGTTTTTTATTAAATGGATCCCTAATTCAGAAAATAAAAAAGCGGATCAGTTGGCACGGGAAGCGATTCGGAAAAATACAGAGAAGAGGTAGAATGTTGAATAAGAAAACGATTTTTGCTGATATTTCTTTATTATTGGTTGCACTTGTTTGGGGTGCGACCTTTGTCATTGTTCAAAATGCAATAAATGTACTTCCACCAATCGCTTTCAACGGAATTCGCTTTTTTATTGCCGCTTGCATATTAGCATTTTGGCTTCTGCTCTTTGAAAGAAAACAACTTGTTGTGGTGGATAAAAAACTATTATTATCAGGAGTTTTCATTGGTGCATGGCTTTTTTTAGGATATGCAACACAAACGATTGGTCTTTTATACACAAGTTCTTCCAAGGCTGGCTTTATTACTGGCCTTAGCGTAGTCCTTGTGCCGCTATTCTCCTTTTTTTTATTGAAGCTATATCCAAGCAAAAACGCGATTCTCGGTGTGTCAGTGGCAACAGTCGGGCTTTATTTACTAACGATGACCGATATTTCCGCCTTAAATAGAGGGGATGCACTTGTATTGATTTGCGCCATTGGCTTTGCTTTACATATTGTTTTTACAGGGAAGTATAGTAGCAAGTATCCAGCACTACTACTTACAATTATCCAAATTTCAACTGTAGCCATTCTTTCCATCATCTATTCTTTATTGTTTGAAGATTGGCATTTGGTGTTTCAACCTGCGGTTATCCTTAATCAAGAAGTTCTGATTGCACTGCTGATCACTTCGGTATTTGCAACAGCTCTTGCTTTTTTAGCACAAACAAATTTCCAAAAGTTCACAACCCCAACCAGAGTTGCCCTTATTTTTGCCATGGAACCTGTCTTCGCCGCCATTACTGGTTATATTTGGGCGAATGATCGATTATCATTAAGTGCCATCATCGGTTGTTTCCTTATTTTGACTGGAATGATATTCGCCGAACTTCCTTCTGCCAAACTTTCCTTAAAGGAAAGAAGAAATAATGAGAAAACACCTTCTATATAAACGCTCGCTTATTTTCTTACGATTTCACATTAAGTCTTTCATTGGCATCTGCTAGACTAGATGAAACGCTTGAAGACAATTTATTTCTTCCTTCGTTTCATCTAGACCGAGTAATCATCCAATATTCAAGACACGCCCACGAGAGCGTGCCTTAAACAGCTAATATATTATGTTCTTTAATAAACTTTATTGCTTCGTTTCTCGATGTAATTTGATTTGACATTAATAGCTCCAATAATGATATATAGAAGCTACCATCAAATGTTTTTTGAGCTTTTAATGTTAACTCTAGCGCTGTTCGAGCAAGTTCATCAGACGCATTGGTATACTGCTTCCCAAAATAAATAAAGCCGATTGCATCTTCACCAAATTGAAAACCTTTACTACTTAACAACTGTAAATAATCTTCTAAGCCCACAACCACTTTCCTCTCCACTTTAAACTCTCTTTTTCTAAGCGAGAATGATTTCATCTAAAATTTTATCTTAATTTTCGACAATTTTCTATTCTTTTTTGTCACTAAATGTCCTATCACGCCTGTAAAAATACCTAACAACGCACCCCCTATTACTTCTTCAGGTTGATGCCCTAGCATTTCTTTTAATCTTTTCGGAGTCTTTTGTTCAAATTTAACCGTCTCATCATGATGGACTTTTTCCATCAGCTCACCTAAATCATTTACCTTCAACGTTAGCTCACCAGTTTGACGCCTAATCCCTTGAGCATCGTACATCACAATCAAACCATAAACAAGGGAGAGGGCAAAATCAATTGTAGGGAAACCTCTTTGCAAAGCAATATACGTTGTCAAGGAAGACACTCCTGCAGAATGAGAACTTGGCATTCCACCAGTTTGAAAAAAGAGCTCAGGACGCCATTCTCTCTCCTTCACATAATGTATGGGGATCTTTAAACCTTGAGCAAGCCCAATACTTAATAAGGCCACATATACACCTTTATTCATCATCTCACCTCTAAGTCTAGTGTGATGATGAAGAAGGGAAACTATTCACTGTATGAGCTTAAAGAGTAATGCAAATACTAAAAATTGAGGGAGGTGTTCGCATGGCAAAGCATGATCAAAGAAATCGTGGAAAAAAAGCAGGTGGCCTCACCCCTCAAGGGTACGGACAGGATGCTGAGTTGACAGAAAACCCAAAAAGCGAGCTCGAAAATCGAGCCAAAAAAAGCAATACAAAGATATAAAAAAGAAGATATTTTCGGTAAAGTTCCAATTGTTCCTGTAATAGGTTAGCTTTGCCTTACTTGAGATAAAAGGATTATGCAGAACGATAGTACCTTTAATTACTTTAACAATAATAAAAAAGTGCACCTCTCCCTTAATATTTTGAGGTGCACTTCTAATCATGTTCAGCAATGTTCTATAAAACTTATCTTTACCGTATATTTTCTAAAATATTAACAGATAAACAAAAAAATGCGTTGCACACCATTTTTGCTAGTGTATTTGTTGGGAGTGTAATATTAACTGTGTAAGTGAGGAATGCGTACGATTCCTTACTCACACAGTTTTTTATTTGATAGAATCATAAGTATAAAGCTAAAGGAGTGATTTCGGTGGGGAAATTGAAAAGAGA
>NZ_JARGEJ010000790.1:0-291 GCF_029211245.1 Robertmurraya sp. DFI.2.37
CGAGACAAAGGAATCCCTAAAGGAGTTTTATCGGCGTGTAGAAAAGGCGAATATTCCAGAGTTTAAAAAGGCGATTCGAACCCTCCAAAATTGGCAAATAGAAATCCTGAATAGTTTTGCTTATGATTATTCGAATGGGTTTTTAGAAGGGATCAATAATCTAACAAAAGTACTGAAAAGGAATGCGTTTGGCTTCCGAAGCTTTAAGCGTTTTAGAGCTAAAATCTTATTAACACATAAGTATAAAAAAGTGGGTGTTCATATTGGGTAAGGGCGAAGTAAGAGTTACTT
>NZ_JARGEJ010000791.1:0-291 GCF_029211245.1 Robertmurraya sp. DFI.2.37
GTATGAACGCTATTGGAGATGTTCGATAGACGCGCACCTAATACCAAAATGGCCCTTTGATAAATTTCCAAAAATTGAACGAAAGCTTGGTACACAAATGAAGGCTACCGGTGAGGTCATGAGCATTGATCGGAGCTTTGAACGTGCGCTGCTAAAAGCGATCCATTCTTTAGAGATTGATGTCTTGGATTTACAGCTACCTGGTTTGTCTAGCAGCAGCAAAGACCAATTAATCAAGCAGCTTCTCCAACAAAATGATGAAAGGCTGTTTATCTTATTGGAGCTTTTGCG
>NZ_JARGEJ010000792.1:0-291 GCF_029211245.1 Robertmurraya sp. DFI.2.37
GTATGACTTACTTATTAGTCATACAACGATCGTCTTTACTAGATATATCGTTCTCTCGTTGCAAAATCGTTGCCACACAGATGAACGTACATTAGGTGGTTTATTTTATGACCTTTGTGATGAAGTGAATGAACTCGATTGGGCTGTCGCATTGCAGCAATTAATCGAGCTTCTTCAAGATGTCTTGAAGAAAATGAATAAACAAACACAGCAATTACTTAAAAATCAACTATCACAATGGGTTACAGGTTTACCCGGTTATATTAGGGCTTACCTGCCTGATTTGGTCTG
>NZ_JARGEJ010000793.1:0-291 GCF_029211245.1 Robertmurraya sp. DFI.2.37
GTCCGATCAGATATCATGATAACGAAAATGACCTCGCTTACTACACTTATTTGCGCAATCCATGCTATCAGGTACGGGCTCATTTTGAATTTAATCAACTTCAACCAGATTTGAAAGCAGATTGGGTCGAGGAGAAGCATCATAATATTGCCAAACGCGCTGTCTTAAAGGGAGGGAGAAAAGATATCTTCCTCGGAACTAGGGAATGCCAGGGCTACGTCGAGTACGCTGCATTTGGTTCCGGTACAAGCTGTTATGACGACTATGGAGAGATTGCCTTTGGACCAATGT
>NZ_JARGEJ010000794.1:0-291 GCF_029211245.1 Robertmurraya sp. DFI.2.37
GAAGGCTTGGCATGTGAAATATATGAAGGTCTATAATGAGGACGACTTTCTTATGTTGTCCGGCATTCAACATTTTGTTTTTTGTCGCAGACAATGGGCGTTAATCCATGTTGAGCAGGAATGGCGGGACAATGTGCTGACACTGGAAGGGCAACTGGTCCATGAGCGAGCAGACAATGCCATGAGCAGGGAAAAGAGGGGAGAGCTGTTCATTGTACGAGCTCTTCCCCTCCAATCCGCAAGCCTGGGAATCAGTGGGATTTGCGACGTTGTGGAATGCGTTCAGCATCC
>NZ_JARGEJ010000795.1:0-291 GCF_029211245.1 Robertmurraya sp. DFI.2.37
GACTCATTCGAGCCACTAACAGATCCCCAAAATATATCCCGTAAAATGGGGATTTACTGTCATTGTCAATAATGTTCGCTTGCAAGTCTTCAAGCATGGAAAGCTCCTGTAAACCATATTCTTTAAAACGTTTAAATTCCTCTAATGTTTTGTAATTAACCTTTAATTTCTCTACTTTATAATCCATATTGTTCCCCCCAGTCCAATTTTAATCATGAATAGCTTAGAAGTCTCATATAGTTAATGTGAAGAATGATACTTACTCTATTTCATTATATAACAAAAATACAG
>NZ_JARGEJ010000796.1:0-291 GCF_029211245.1 Robertmurraya sp. DFI.2.37
GTTTACAACAGGAAGGTATGTTCGTTACAAGGAGGCTAAGCTCCTTTAATACATGTATTTACTTCTCGGTCTTCAACTTTGAAGGCCTTTTCCTGTTTATTTCCAATTTATACACTTTGTTAATATTCATTGAATACTCGTTTTTCGGCCAATCATGGGAAGGGGCGTTATGTTATGCTTGCGCCATAAAATGTCGAAGTCGACAATCCCCACAAGAAGAATGACCATATATTTCAATTTTATTTTCTTCCATTTCATGGGCGACCACCTCATTAATTGTCGACTTCGACA
>NZ_JARGEJ010000797.1:0-291 GCF_029211245.1 Robertmurraya sp. DFI.2.37
TAGTCTGTCTGCTATTTCTGCGTTTTTTTCCCTTCCAGAGATAGTTGCATAATGGCTTTCATTTGGTCAGGTAATTTATTTATGGCTTCAGAAACGATACGATAAGTTTCCTCTTCAACGATTGCATCGTGAAAAAAGGAATCCTTTTTCTTTTCGATGACATTTTGAGCGTATTCATATACTACTTTTGAATGCTCCAGTTCGTTGAGTGCTTTATTGCGTACAGCTGTATATAAAAATGCTTTTACCTGATGCAGATAAAAAAAATCTTCTCTTATTTGCCATAGTTTG
>NZ_JARGEJ010000798.1:0-291 GCF_029211245.1 Robertmurraya sp. DFI.2.37
TAAATTTACAACTTATGTATTAACACATAAAGAGTGCAATTCTTCCCAACAAATTCATTTTACAAGTGAAAATCCTGTTTTATTATTGGAACGGCTAAAACAAGAAGCAGGAAAGGATATTTGGATTTGTGGCGGAGCAAATCTTGTTCAGCAGTTGGTAAGCAAAAATATGATTGATAAATATTACATTTCTGTTATTCCTACTCTGTTAGGAAATGGGGTTCGTCTTTTGGGCAACATAGACAGGGAAATAAAGTTAAGGCTTTGTAAAACACAGACTTATAACGGAAT
>NZ_JARGEJ010000799.1:0-291 GCF_029211245.1 Robertmurraya sp. DFI.2.37
GCCGATAATTGATGCACGCTTCTTCTAACTCTTTCATGACATGCTCAACTTCATCCCATGAATAAATGAGGCTCCTGCCGCAAGCGGATGCCCACCCCCATTAAATTTTCTCGCAATGCCGTTAATAACAGGTCCTTTCGAACGTAACCGAACACGAATTTGATCCTCTTCTTCAATAAAGAATACCCAAGCAAGGAGGCCTTTCACATCCCCTAATGTACTAACAAGAAGTGAAGCTTCTGCATCTTTGACACAATATCACTAAGATGATTCGAAGGAGTGAAGGTTTAT
>NZ_JARGEJ010000008.1:0-139055 GCF_029211245.1 Robertmurraya sp. DFI.2.37
TAATTTTTTGAATTCGATAGTCATGTACCTTAGACGTTAATGCCCCACAATTCACGCAGGAATGTTCTTTTACAGGCATCTCCACATAGAAACAATACTTACCCTCTACTATTTCTGTCTTCTTAATGATCACTTCTTCAAATCCAGGTAAAAATATGTTAGAATTCATCATGCACGTATCCCCACTCTATACTTGTTTCTCGACAATTCAAGTATAAATGAATGGGTGATATCGTGCTCTTTTTTTTGCACAGTAATTGTGTAATAACCCCAACAAATATTATAGAACCAAAAAACAGAACACCACCTAAGTATGTGTTCTGTTTAAGCGGGCAGGTCCGTTATAAATGGGATAATCCATTTATTGAGCGATCGACGCTCTCCAGTTTGAAAAATCTGGGTTGTCTTTTTGCACAAGCTCTTTTGGAAAGACAAACGTCCAAGGTTTCGTAGTGTTTGCTTTCACCTCAAAGTTTTCCAGCTTAAATCCGCCTTGAGCGACAAGTTCATTGGTCGCATCCTCAATCTTTAATGGAATTTGCTGAAGATTGATGTTCTTTTCATTGCCATTTCGAATGAGAATAGTTACGTGTAAATCGCCATTTTCATTAAATCTTGCCTGCAAACCCATGAAATTCACTTCACCATCTTTTGGCGGCTGTAAAGAATCGACAAGCTTCACAAGTTTATCCTTTTCCTCTTGCGGAAGGGCAGACTCCCAATTTGGATCTAAATCAAGAGCATGTTTTGCTTTCAATTCAAAAGCTAATGTCCAATTTTCTTTGCTAAATTCAGACTTTTTGATCGAGTTAGCAGGAAATAAAAATTTCCATGGTAAACTGCTCTTTCCAGGCAATTCCCCAATGCTGCTTAAGTCAAAGTTATGTCTTGCAATGATTTCATTTTTAGAATCTAACAGGATAAGTCCAATGTCTGAAAACCGTATTCCTTTATTTAAGCTATTGCGTACGAAAGCGGTCGCCTCAATCCCACCCTCCGCAAGGTTTAATTCGATTCCCGAAATGGAAAGCTGGTTTGCCTTTAGTGGAGGCAATTCATTATTTAAAAAACGAAGTACATAAGAATCCTCATTACTTAGTTTCCACGAAGGATGGACAAATAATTCTGTATGGATCTCTTCATCAACAGAATTTTCTTTTTCGTTCATCAGTTCATCGGAAGAAACACTACTATCTAAGCCTGTTCTTTTTACATCTTTTAGATCTTTTTTCTTAAAAATAGAAAGCATTTGCCATTCTCCTTTTAGAGTAAAGCTAGATTTGTTTACTTTGATTAAATTCTGGAACAATTCTTTGTGCTATTTGCAAAGCACTATCTTTTTGGATTTTGTGGAATGTATATGTGAATAATTCTAATCCTTCTTTTTGATACAGTCTCATTGGGTCCTCCTGCTGATAGTGCCGGAGTCCGATGCCTTCTTTTAATCGAGACATCGATTCAAGGTGCTGGATCCAATTATAATCTAACACGGCAATCATGGTTCCCTTTAACGCATCTTGGAAGGAGTCATCCTCTTTATAATTATCAATGATCTTTTCATACTTCTCAAGCGCTGTTGTGATACTTTCTTGAATCTCCTGCTTGCTAATGGACTCATTTCCTGCAAGTGAAATCTCTTCTCCAGCAATTAGGCTATTGATGGTTTGTGAGAGCTCGGAAAGATTCCATTCGTCAGCATCCAGCTCATCGATGCAAATTCGCTCCATCTCATGTTCTGCTGCTTCTTTAAGCATTGGAATGAAAATGGCGACCTGATTTTCTTCTTCAAGCATCCGGTTGCGCAGTGTATAAATAATTCTTCGTTGTTCATTAATAATGTCATCAAGCTTTAAGTTATACTCTCGCATCGAGAAATTGGCGCCTTCCACAATGCGCTGAACTCTTGTGACAAATTCATCAATTTTACTATTCAAGATCAAGCCATTATCATCAACTTTAAGACTCTTCTGCAGTTTTTCCAGATCATCTTTGGCGAAGCGTCTAAACATGTCATCCTCTAAGGAGATGAAGAACTGGCTTGAACCTGGATCACCTTGGCGTCCAGCTCTGCCTCGCAATTGGTTGTCAATTCTTCGGCTTTCATGCTTTTCTGTTCCAAGAACGTGAAGGCCGCCAAGTTCAGCAACACCCTCACCTAAAATAATGTCCGTACCGCGTCCGGCCATATTGGTAGCGATGGTTATATGACCACGCTGTCCAGAATTGGCAATGAGCTGTACCTCCTGCTCAACACTTTTCGCATTTAAAATCTCATATGGAAGCTTTGCCTTATCAAAATATTCGGCGACTTTCTCCGATTGTAAAATCGAAGTGGTGCCGACAAGTACCGGTTGTCCAGTTTTATGGCGCTTCTTTACTTCAGCGGTAACGGCCACATATTTCTCATGCGCAGTCTTGAACACCTTATCTTCTAAGTCCATTCGGATTTTCGGTTTGTTCGTTGGAATTTGACAAACGGACATTCCGTAAACCTGCTCAAATTCCTTTTCCTCCGTTTTCGCAGTTCCCGTCATACCAGATAGATTTGGATACATTCTGAAATAATTTTGAATCGTAATCGAAGCTTGCGTTTTGTTCTCTTCGGTAATTTCTAACCCTTCTTTGGCCTCAATCGCTTGATGCAGTCCATCACTTAAGGTTCTACCATCCATGACTCGGCCTGTAAACATATCGACAAGCATGATTTTTCCATCACGAATGATATAATCAACATCCAGCGTAAACATAACATGGGCGCGCACCGCTTGTATGACATAATGGTACAAGGTTTGATGCTCTAACTCGTATAAGTTATCAACGCCGAAAGCCTTCTCGACTTTTTCAATTCCTTCTTCCGTTAAGCTGGTTGCTTTTGTTTCTTCATCATAGTTATAATCAACATCCTTCACAAACCGTTTTGCTAAGCGTGCTGCAATATAATGCAGGTCTGTGCTCGAGGGCATTTTCCCAGCAATAATAAGAGGGGTCTTCGCTTCATCAATAAGGATACTATCGACTTCATCGATAATCGCATAATGATATGGCCGTTGAACCTTTTCTCTTACATCTCTCACCATATTATCCCGTAAATAATCAAACCCAAATTCTGTTCCGACACCATAAGTAATGTCAGCTTGGTAAGCAAGAACTTTTTCTTCAGGCTGCATCAGCGGGACATTGATTCCAACTGTTAATCCGAGAAATTCATGGATTTGTCCAATGATTTCACGATCACGTCTTACTAAGTATTCATTGACCGTTACAACGTGTACCCCTTTGCCTTCCAGTGCCCTTAAATAACTTGGAAGGGAGGCGACAAGGGTTTTTCCCTCACCAGTGGCCATTTCCGCTATATTGCCGTCAGAAAGGGCTAAGCCACCTACAAGCTGGACGTCAAAGTGGCGCATGCCAAGAACCCGTTTAGAGGCTTCGCGGACAGTTGCGAACGCATCGATTTTAATATCATCAAGGCTTGTTCCTTCATTTAATTGCTTTTTAAATTCAACCGTTTTATTTTTTAATTCTTCATCAGTTAGTGAAGCATAATGCTGTTCCAAGTCATTTATTTTTTCAACTATTTTGTAATATTTTTTTAATCTTTTTTCGTTTGTGTCTCCAAATGTATTTTTGAGAAACGTGATCATGTTTTACGCTCCTTCGTAGTCAATGGGTTTTCGTTTATTTGTTTAGCGAATGATTTGTTTTTTGGAAAAATGTAAACTATCCACAACTATTAATCTTATCAAATTAATAGTTCTATTACTACTTAGATTGTCAAACTAACAATATTTGCAACTTTTTTTGGCGAATTACGTCTAAATAAATGGGGGAAAAATGCGATTGATGAGATTTTGGAGTACATACAATTCTTTACATCTATTAAAAATGTCTGGAAAAAATCTTAAGTAAACATTATAATATTGAAATTGAAGCGTATGTATTGAGATTTTGCTGAAAAGCAGTAACCATTTTTAGTCTAAAAAAGAGAACTTGTTGATTTTAAAAAATAATTCATTGGTTATGCTAATGGTTGAGGAGGTACTTCATGTTATACCTTACCTTGTTAATATGTTTTATTACTTCGATAATTATAACACCGATCATTAAAAAATTCGCCTTGAAAATTGGCGCAGTTGACAAGCCTAACAATCGAAAAGTTCATCAAAAAATCATGCCCCGTTTTGGAGGCTTAGCGATATATATCACGTTTATTTTGGGAATTGTGATCTTGCGTCCACAGGATGAATACGCCCTTCCGATTATTTTAGGGAGTATCATTATTATCATCACAGGTATGCTTGATGATTTGTTCGAATTATCGGCAAAAGTGAAATTGATTGGTCAATTGCTTGCAGCTCTTACGGTTGTCCTTGGCGGTGTCAGTGTAGAATACATTAACTTGCCATTTGGCGGCACGCTTGAGTTCGGCATTTTTAGTATTCCCCTCACGATTTTATGGATTGTCGGGATTACGAACGCCATAAATTTAATTGATGGTTTAGACGGCTTAGCAGCGGGTGTCTCCTCCATCGCCTTAATCACGATCTCAGGGATGGCGGTTTTAAAAGGGGATCCTTTCGTTGTAGCTGTCGGCTTGGTTTTATTATTTAGCACACTAGGCTTTCTATTCTATAATTTCCATCCCGCAAAGATTTTTATGGGGGATACAGGAGCCTTATTTCTCGGCTACATGATCGCCGTTCTGTCCTTATTAGGATTTAAAAACGTCACGATGATTTCATTGATTATTCCGGTTATCATTTTGGGAGTGCCGATATCGGATACATTTTTTGCGATTATTAGACGTTTTGTGAATAAGCAGCCTTTATCAGCGCCAGATAAATCCCATTTGCACCATTGCCTACTAAGATTAGGTTATTCCCATCGCCAAACGGTGCTCATCATATATGCAATGGCAGCGATGTTTGGTCTTGCCGCAGTCATTTTTTCGCAAGCGACCATGTGGGGAGCGTTAGTTGTTATCGCTGTTTTAGTTTTAGTTATTGAAGTGTTTGTTGAAAAGATTGGCCTTGTTAACCATGATTATAAGCCATTGTTAAAAATGGTTAGTCAGAAGAAAAGCGAATAAATGTCAAGAAGCCTTGAATCTTATGATTCGAGGTTTTTTTGTAGTCAATTGATATGTTAAAATCCGAAATAAATTTCTCGGTTTTCAAAAGAGAGAGAATTTTCATGTATCAAATGATGGATAGTAGCATTTTTATTGGCAGGATGCTTTCAATAAAACACGATTGAAGCGAACAGTGAGGGAGAATAGTAAAAGGGTCAGCTGCTGACCGATTCCGAACCTCTTTGAGTTGGTGGAATGGAATTCACTGGAGACAAGTCGCTAACCTATGTAGCCAATTCTGAAATGGTCTGTTAGCCGAAACGGGGAGGGAATTTCAAAGGGAAGAAAGCTCTGAACTTACGGTAACCAATCATCCGCCATCCAAAGATGAAGCAGCGAGTTTGGAACACAGATTGAGTGGCACACAAGTACAGGGGGGAGTATACAGAGAGAATGGATTTACAAGTGGTCGTTAAATAAGACCGTTATAAAGGGTGTTCTAGTAGCTAGAACACCCCTCAACTTTGTTAATTTTGCGCAATATCCGGTCGTCCCAAATGGGTCTTTAAGATCCTTTTCGAGTCATCAAGAGAAAATTCATCCAGCTGATAATAGTACACTCCATCAATATAATCGTCTTCACCATCAAGGTTAATGGTATCGATATCTAGCTTTGTACCAGCTAGAGCATAGTCGATAAAGGCATTCATATCTTTAAATGTTAAATCCGTTGCTAAATTTTCTCCCACTGCTTCGATAATGTCAGCATATTTTGTAATTCCTTGCACTGACACAGCTTTATTAACGATTGCTTTAATAATTTCCTGCTGTCTTTTTCCACGTTCAATGTCGTTATCTTTTTTCCGCGTTCTTGCCAATGCAAGCGCCTCTTCACCGTCTAATTCCTGGAAGCCAGGTTCAAGATGAATCGCATTTCTTCTATCCTTCGAGTCCATTTCATTTATCGTATAGGGTACTTCCACGTCGATACCACCTAATGCGTCAACAACATCAATAAACGCATTAAAATTCATTTTGACATAATAATCAATAGGAATGTCAAATAATTCTTCAACGGTTTCAATCGTAGCGGCAGGCCCCCCGAAGGCATGGGCATGGGCAATTTTGTCTTCGTATCCTACCTCAGGAATGTAAACATAAGAATCGCGAGGGATGCTGACGAGCTTGACCGACTTTGCCTTTTCATTAAAGGTGGCAAGCATTAAAGCATCTGATCTTGAGCCGCTATTAAAGTTTCGAGTGTCGCTATCATCTACCCCGATAATGAGCATAGATGTGTTTTCAACCTTTGGGTCTACTTTGCTGCCGGAGGCTTCAGAGCGATCGATCGGCTGATAGGAATCATTCATAACGGAGTGCGCCTTGTTGAATAGGAAGGCACCGTAACTGGTTGCTCCTAATATAAGAACAAGAATAGGAGTTAATACCCATAGCGCAAGTCTCCTACGCTTCTTTTTCTTTTTAATAGCTTTATAGCTTTGTCTATTTACAGACATATTTACTCTCCTTAAGTAAGATTATTTGTTAGTTTATTCTATTTCTCATTGGACTAAATTACTATACATATAAATTTTATTTTACATTTTTTTTTGCATTCCGTAAAATACATTTTAAAATGGACGCTTCAGTGGTAGTTTATGAGGGAGAATGATCTTATTCTTTCAGCTCTTCTAAATACAATATTTCACCTTCACGAACTTTACATTGGCCGTTCGTTAGCTCCACCATCCATTCTTTAAAAGTGTCTGTTTGGCTTTCTTCGACATATGTTTCAATTTCTACTGCATCAAGGTAATGGATTTCTTTCACGTTATAAATGGACGATCTGAGCTCATTTTCAAGTTTGCCAAGCCAAGTGTAGTCGATATTTGTATGCATCACTTTCATGAGCTTTCGTTCCACGATTCCGGTCGCGTTAATTCCTTCAGATGTAGCCTTTCCGTATGCGCGAATAAGGCCGCCTGCTCCAAGCTTAATCCCGCCAAAGTAGCGGGTCACGACAACTACCGTATCCTTTAGCTTCCTCTTCTTTAGTACTTCCAAAATGGGTACCCCAGCGGTTCCGCTAGGCTCTCCGTCATCGTTCGCTTTCTGAATTTCATCATGCTCTCCAATTAAGTATGCTGAACAATTATGAGTAGCATTCCAATGTTCTTTTTTAATCGTTTGAATAAATTCCTGTGCTTCTTCTTCGGTTTCAGCTCTTGAAACATGAGCGATAAATCGGGATTTATCGATAATAATTTCATTTTCCCCATACCCTTTAACGGTTAAGTAGCTTGGGAGCATAAGACCACTCCTTATCTGGTTTGTATTGGAGTCTAAAACTGCATTTTCATTTTGATAATGGATCGGCATTGCGGTTCCGATTCATGTTCTTGCGGGACTTTTTAGCCGAACTAAAAGGCGTGTGAAATGAAGGTTTCACACGAAATGAGGCGAAACCCGTCAAATCAACTATATGGTTTAAAGAAGCTTACCATAAAAATTCGACATTTCTATTATAATTCGACAAGAGCCTCGGTTTCAAATTAACATCACTCTGTAACGAAACTTTAACAGTCCTGTCTTTTTGTCATGTTATAATGAAAAGAAATAAAAAAAGATATTTTAGAATAACATTAATTACGGTTCCTTTTTAATGGGTCATAAGAGCCTATTAGGAATGGGTCAAATGTCCTGTCTATTAATTCCTATTCTCCTTCTTTTTAACGATTTTTTACAGGTTTTCGAACATTTTCAAGTTAGAAAGATAGTAACTTTTAACAATTCAAGGTAAAATATTGTAAAATGATTTAAGAGTTGCTTTGTTTTTCTAATTGGAAAAATGGAGATATGTCTTTATTTTATGAATGAAACAAACATGAACAATGGATAAAGACATAGAATATTCGAAAAAAATTTTTAAAAATGTAAAGGGTTTTTGCTTCACTTGGAGGAATTAGTAGATGATTAAAAAATTTGATACAAAAACTCTTGATATGATTTTGGACAAGATGGTGGAAACCGTAGGTGATAGCAAAAATGAAATTTTTCGCATTGGCGAACAATGTAGAAGTGATTATGAATCATTAGTTGATGAATTAAAAGATGTGCGAAGAATGGTTGGCCAAATCATTGAAGAGGGAGATCAATTAGAAATCAAATCACGAGCAGCGAGAAAACATCTTTCGGAAGTGAGCATGCATTTTAAGGATTTCACTGAGGCTCAAGTAAGGGAAGCTTATGAGAAGGCCCATCAAATTCATAGGGATTTAACCTTGAATCGACAGACGGAAAAGCAGCTTCGGGATAGAAGAGATGATATTGAAAGACGGCTTGTCGGTCTGACGCGAACGATTGAACGAGCAGAACATCTTGTTTCTCAAATAACCGTCGTGATGAATTATTTGATGAGTGACTTAAAACAGGTTGGCGAGGCCCTGCAGGATGCGAAGCTGAAACAGGATTTTGGCTTAAAAATTATTGAGGCCCAGGAAGAAGAGCGGAAGAGACTTTCTCGTGAAATTCATGATGGACCCGCGCAAATGATGGCCAACGTCATGATGCGCTCTGACCTAATTGAAAGAATTTACAAGGAATACGGTGCCACTGAAGCGCTTGCTGAAGTGAAAAATCTCAAGACCATGGTCAGAAATGCCTTATATGAGGTTCGCCGCATCATTTACGACCTACGTCCAATGGCCCTTGACGACCTAGGTCTAGTTCCTACCCTCAAAAAATATTTACAGACGATCGAAGAGTATCATAGTACAACATCGATTTCTTATATAAATGTGGGGGAAGAAAAAAGACTACCGACAAAATACGAGGTGGCACTATTTCGCCTTATACAGGAGTCTGTGCAAAACGTTCTAAAGCATGCAAATGCAAAGGAAATTAAAGTAAAGCTAGAGATGGCTCAAGAACAGATTACGGTTTTAGTAAAGGATAATGGACAAGGTTTTAATATAGATGAAAGAAAAGATGAGTCCTTTGGAATTATCGGGATGAGGGAAAGAGTAGAGCTTTTAGGAGGCAAAATCTCGATTAATTCAAAAATAGGCAAAGGGACGACTGTTCTCATCAAGGTTCCATTACCAAAATAAGAGAGAGAAATAATTTGGGGAGGCGACACGCATGACTACGAAGATTATCATTATAGATGACCATCAATTATTTAGAGAAGGCGTTAAAAGAATTCTTGATTTTGAAAAAACATTTGAGGTTGTAGCAGAGGGGGATGACGGTACTGAAGCTATTTCTTTAGTAGAAGAGCATCAGCCTGATGTAGTCCTTATGGATATTAATATGCCAACTATTAATGGTGTGGAAGCAACACGTCAATTAGTTGAAAGATACCCATCAACCAAAGTGATCATTTTATCGATCCACGATGATGAAAGTTATGTTCAGCACGCATTAAAAACAGGTGCAACAGGCTATTTACTTAAGGAAATGGATGCAGACGCTCTGATTGAAGCGGTAAAGGTAGTCGCAGATGGCGGTTCCTACCTACATCCAAAAGTTACTCACAATCTTGTCAAAGAATACCGCCGCTTAGCGGTAGAGGCAGCAGGAGTAAGCAGCGGTTATCTCCAACAGGTTGAGATTCGTCGTCCGCTCCATCTGCTAACGCGTCGTGAGTGTGAAGTTCTTCAGCTTCTAGCAGACGGAAAAAGCAACCGCGGAATTGGTGAAGCGCTATTTATTAGTGAAAAAACAGTTAAAAACCACGTAAGTAATATCCTGCAAAAAATGAATGTTAACGACCGAACTCAAGCCGTTGTAGAAGCAATCAAAAACGGCTGGGTTGAAGTTAGATAACCACATAACCATGCTAAAAACGCCGCTTCGTCGGCGTTTTTTCTTTACGCAAAAATAATATTTTTCTCTCATCTCTATTTAAGACTCATATATATGAGCCTTCAGCTAGCTACGAAAAGGTAATCCATGACATTAGACCTTGTTATATTTTCAATAAATGGGATTAATTTCACTTGTTAACATATTTTGGTTATTTATCATGTGTATGTAAGGACTTCTAATGAAGTGGAGACGTTTAGTCATTGATGACTAATAGGTCGAAATGTATGAAGAAGATTAATAGACTTCTCTCCTTCGCTAGGTGCCTTTTCAATGGGAAAAAGCTGTGAGGTGAAATATAATGAAGGTATTAGATGCCGCAGAATTGCACGCGGGCGTCGAAGAGACGCTCAAGGGGCTAAGTCAGCTCAACGTGCAATTGGAGACGATTGAAAAAAACATCAAAGCTTTAATCGCTTTGGAAGACAGCTTCAAAGGGGATGGGGGCCATTCGATTCGCTCCTTTTACGAGGAAGCCCACCTGCCACTCTTGCGGTTTTGGCAAGACACGTTAGCGCAATATGAAACCGCCCTGAAGCAACTCATCTCCTCCTTGCGAGGCTTTGAACCGTCACCGCAGGGCTTCATCCGCCAAAGCTTTCTTGAACACGATGTCGAACAAGGCTTAAAGCAAGCCGAAACGATCACAAGAGATTTAACGGCAGAAGGCAACCGCATCATGGATTCAGTCAGCGATATCGTCGCCTTGCCAAGACTGAACGACAGCGCCTTTGTCCAGCAGGTGAAAACGGCGGAACAGCATGAACAAGAAACGCTCGAACGACTTCACGAATTCGACCGTCAAGGCTCGTACAGTTTGGAAGCAACCAGTCAAGACTTACATACATTACATCGCACGATCCAAGAAATCAGCACCCTCTTCGAAAGAAGAGAACTCGTTTTATCGCAATACCGTCCAAGTCAACTGGCGCTAAAACTAAGCATATTGCCCATCCCGAATCTCGAGCGATTCCTGTCCTACAGCCTTTCTTCCGTTCAAACTAACTTGGAAGAACAAGGACTAACGACCAATCCAGCCGCAACCGCTAACGATTCTGTACATGAAACGGAAGCGAATTGGAGAGGCTGGCTATCGGGTGGATTAGATTTCATTCCCGGCATTTCCAACATTAAATCGGGAATCGAAGCAATGACTGGCAAAGACTTTATTACGGGCAGAGACATCGGCCATCTCGAGCGAGGCGTCCTCTTAGCTGCCATCTTTGGCGGTCCGATCGCCAAAGGCGGAGTCAAAGTATTCAAATGGGGCGGCAAGCAGCTCGATAAGATCAAGCATGTCCTCAACCCTGATAGAGTGATAGAAACGGGTAAAGCGGTTCTGGCCAAAGTGAAACAAGGCTTTAACAGCCTTCGCAACACGGCCGCAGGACTGATGAAGAAAATCGCCGACACGCCGCTTCCAACCCCGCAATTCGCAATGGCCGGCGGCGCCAAAATGCCACAAGCCACCATCGGCGATGCCGTCAACAGTGCCAAAAACTCCGTTATGAACTTTGCGCAGAAGGTGAAGGATGGGGTTGGGAAGGGTATAGATAAAACTAGACCATCTTGGAGACAGTCTGAAATTGATGTAGGAAAAGAATACCCTGGATATCGTGACCAGGTATCATATAAGGAAGGTAATGAAGTAAGTCATGGCACTAAGAATAGTTCAAGACCAGATTTCTATATCGATGGTCACAGCATAGAGGTTAAGAATTATAATGTGACTACATCTTCTGGTAGAAGTAACTTAATAAGAAATGTGTCAAAGCAAATAAATAAGCGGGTAAGTGATTTACCTGAACAAACAAAGCAATCTGTTATTATTGATGTTAGGGGACAAAATATCTCAAGGGATGTTTTAAGAGACATTAAACAAAAAATAAATGAAAGAACAAATGATGTAGCAGAAATAATTTTTATAATGGATTAGAGGTGAAAGTTAGATGGCGGTAGGAATATTAGTAGATAGTTTTTATTACGAATTAGGTCATAGCGATTTTGTACATTCATTTTTTTCAACAATCTCCTATCATTTAGAAAAAGAAGGATGGGGTACAAAATATCCTTTAATGATGAATGAGTTATATAATGACAAACTAAACTGGAATGATGTTTCTGTTGTAAAAGCTAATTTAATTGAAATTGAACAGGAATTATCAAAATACTCGCCGGAACAAGTTATATGGGATATTGATGACTTATCACAAAAACCACCGTGGGGGGATAAAATAAGTCCAAAAGTAACTAGTCTAGCGAATTATTTTGCAACAACTGATGGGAAAACATTTTTTGAAGTACTACGTACAGCAATTGATGTAGCAGAAGAAGATAAATGTGATTTAAAAATACACAAACTATAAAATTTCTTAACCATGGGGCACTATCCCATGTTTTTATACGATACTGAGTTCCGAATAAAACAATTATTATTCAGATAATGACTTAAACTTTGTAAGCCATATACGATGTTTTAACTAATTTCAAAGAGTTTTTGACTTAAAGGAACAGTATTCTTTATGGTCTTTGACCAAAATAGCAGAACGATTGAATGAAGAAGGACATCGAACGAAACAAGGAAAGTTGTTTAGCAAAGTTCAAGTAAAGCGAATATTGGATAGAAGGCACTTCTATTCAGGCAAGTATCAATATGGTGACATACTAAAAGAGCTCCATTACATCCTTATAAAGGAAAGTTAAACCCATTTTATCCAATGGATGAGACAACTAGAGGAGCGTTTCAAAAAGTAGATTCTATTAATTATTGGAAAATACGAGGAGAAGAAGCTTTAGGAGGAAGAGCATATTGCCTGAGAGACTAGATGAAGTTCTAGGAGAAGAAATATATAAACGTGAAGATAGCAATCTAGTACAGGATGCTTTAATAAGGCTAGGTGTAAACGTATCGGATACTTTTCACGAATTTTTTATCCAGTATGCAGGACCTTTTTGGGAAGAGCATGTACCCTTTGAATTACTAGATATAGCAGATGAAGAAAACAATATTGAATCATACACACTCATTTCTAGAAAAGAACATGGTTTTCCGAAGCAATATCTGGTTTCAAGTGAGATGTCAGCAAATGCTGTATTAGACTGGATACTGTAACAGATAAAGTTTATATAGTTAATTTTGAGGGTGGAGATGAACTACTTATTAAAGGTGAGTTAAAGGAAAGTTGGTCATCGTTTTTTGATTTCTTGAAGGCATATTTTAATTATTAATTATGGTCCAATTAAAGTTAATTAAGAGAAACTTAAAACCTTGATTGGCTAATATGCCTTCAAGGTTTTTTGACTTTAAGACCTTTATGGTTAAAATAATATCACTTTTGAATCAAAAACTCATGATGGTTAGCAAACTTACGAGAATAGTTGCAGTGACATATAAAAAAATACAACCACACTTACTGCTTGGTTTATATTTGCATACGAGAATGACAAAGCAAGTAAAGCTAAAGGGGCAACATACAAACACATAAAGTTAGTAATAAAAAGGAAAGATGTGTGAGCAACATAAACAATGCTTAAATGAAATTCAGAGCTCATGAAGGTAGTACCATCATGGAGTATTGTATATTTCGATTTTGTGAGAAGTACGATAAATAGGCGAGATAACCTTTTACAAGGTAGGAGGACTTGATGACTACAATACGGCAGAGATTTTTTATGAGTTTTTATCACAAAGAAGCATGGGAAGAAGATTTTTAAGATATTATAAATGAGATTAAAGAAAATCAAGAACTCTTGATAGTAATACCACCAAGAGTTCTTGTAATGAGATTTTGTTTATAAAAGATTGCATATAATTAGGCGAGATGCATTTTTAATCTAATAAAGTTTTTTATGTAGCTAACTATAAAGCACTTGATTGCTATTAGGTAACAGGTGTTTTTTGTTTATTAATGATATATTTATGCTCTGGATAACATGAATGATGCTTTACTGAAATTCATAGGATGTCGAACAAGGCTTAAAGCAAGCCGAAACGATCACAAGAGAGCTAACGGCAGAAGGCAACAGCATTATGGATTCGGTCAGCAATATCGTCGCCTTGCCAAGACTGAACGACAGCGCCTTTGTCCAGCAGGTGAAAACGGCGGAACAGCATGAACAAGAAACGCTCGAACGACTTCACGAATTCGACCGTCAAGGCTCGTACAGCTTGGAAGCAATCAGCCAAGACTTACATACATTACATCGCACGATCCAAGAAATCAGCACCCTCTTCCAAAGAAGAGAACTCGTTTTATCGCAATACCGTCCAAGTCAACTGGCGCTAAAACTAAGCATATTGCCCATCCCGAATCTCGAGCGATTCCTGTCCTACAGCCTTTCTTCCGTTCAATCCAATCTGGAAGAACAAGGACTAACGACTAATCCAGCCGCAACCGCTAACGATTCTGTACATGAAACGGAAGCGAATTGGAGAGGCTGGCTATCGGGTGGATTAGATTTCATTCCCGGCATTTCCAACATTAAATCGGGAATCGAAGCAATGACTGGCAAAGACTTTATTACGGGCAGAGACATCGGCCATCTCGAACGAGGCGTCCTCTTAGCTGCCATCTTTGGCGGTCCGATCGCCAAAGGCGGAGTCAAAGTATTCAAATGGGGCGGCAAGCAGCTCGATAAGATCAAGCATGTCCTCAACCCAGATAAAGTGATGGAAACGGGTAAAGCGGTTCTGGCCAAAGTGAAACAAGGCTTTAACAGCCTTCGCAACACGGCCGCAGGACTGATGAAGAAAATTGCCGACACGCCGCTCCCAACCCCGCAATTCGCGATGGCCGGCGGCGCCAAAATGCCACAAGCCACCATCGGCGATGCCGTCAACAGTGCCAAGAACTCCGTCATGAACTTTGCGCAGAAGGTGAAGGATGGGGTTGGGAAGGGTGCGGGGAATCGTTCAGCTAGGGAAAGTGATGTTAAAACATTAGTGGGAAGAGGAGAACAGTATACAAACGGAAGGAAAAATCGATTAAAGCCTGATATTAGGTATAAAACTGGAGAGTATAACTACTTCTATGAAACAGATAGTGCAGGTAGGATTGTAAAGTTCGAAACAGAAAATTTACAATTAACAACGAGAACAGATAGACTGTCACACAGTAAAAATACACCTGGTAAAATAAAAGGTCAGGACCACGCCGGACATTTGGCAGGCGATAGGTTTGGAGGCTCACCTAAAATTGATAATTTGGTTTCACAATTGTCTGAGGTTAATTTGAAGCAATATAAGAAAATTGAAGATGAATGGGCTGCAGCTTTAAAGGAAACCCCTCCAAAAGAAGTAACAATTAATCTAGAAGTAATATACTCTGGGAATAATGTAAGGCCGGAAAAATTCATAGTAAAATACACAATTGATGGTGAGTTGTTCTCTGAAGTCCTTTTAAACTAATCTGAGGAGTGAAAACTAAATGAATACTTTTGAAGATAGATTTAGTGAATTGCAAGCTGATATGATATCCATATGTATGGAGTATATAGAAGAGAGAGCGGATAAAGTATATGTTTACGCTTCGTGTGAGGAAAGTGTTATATCGAGCAAGTTTTTTTATTTAATTAATAATAAGTATGTGAAGCCTCATAAAGTGAATGATGCATTGGCGAATGGGGATGAAAGATACAATGTATCTTCGGAACGCCAGTTTATGGTATTAGATATTTTAAATGAAGATATTGAAAAAATTAAAGAATTATGTTTGGATTATGAAAAAGACATGCCTACTGAAATGAAGTTAATATATGATGTTAAGAGTGGCAAATTCAAAGCTGAATACAAGTATGATTTAGTTTATACTAATCATGAGACTAAAACTGCTCGTCAGATTGCTGATGAGTGGTTTGATGAGATACAAAATAAAAAACTTTAAGGTTTGACAAAGTGTGTGAAAAGAAAAAATTAGAATTAAAAACGTTACTATAAACATATACCTTGATTGCCTAAATGCCTTTCAAGGTTTTTTATTTAAATCAAGACCATTTGGTAGGCATTGACAAACCATATTTACTACTGATTTACACTTAACATGATAATGACAAATCTCTTGGTGATAAAGGAGAACATGCACTGGTACATAGGTGAATCCGAATATAAAAGAATTCATGAATATGGCAATATGCATTTTGGAATGAGAAGAATGGCTGTGGGATTTAAGGTGAAATATTACTGGTATCAAGTCGGGAATGGAGATTTCTTACACTCTTTTTTCTACAATAAGCTATCACTTACAATAGCTTTTCTTATTAAATGGACTCTATAATGAGAAACTTGAGAATAAAAATATTAATAATGCTATAAATGAATTAGAAGCAATTAAAAAGAAATTACAGAAGTTTACCCCATCACAAGTAATAGGGTGCATTGATGACTTATCTAAAAGTCCGCCTTGCGGTGATAATATTAGTAAGGATATAACAAGCTTATCTAATTCTAATTATTTTATAACAAGTGAAGGTGAAGACTTAATAGACAGGTTAATGAAAGCATTAGAGAAGGGACAAAAAACGAACTCTGATGTTTATATAGAAAGCATATAAATCATAATCTTCCATTTATGACCTTGAAATTATTCAAGGTCATTTTTTAGGTTTATAATATGGCTATAATTTATATTTGGGTTATCATACAATTCAATGTGAAAAAAAAGAGTATGATATCACCTATTCTTTTTATACTCGAATTGTCGAGATGCAAAGCTGAAATTAGGTCAATAATCCTCGATTTTCAGCCTATTTATGTTAAGAAAATGAAAAGTCACGATAAATTAATGAACAAATTGTTAAATATTGGTGTTAATAGTTTACATGTTCGATAAAAATAGGTAATAATGGTATATAGGACATAAGACTAAAGGAGGATTCTAGCATGACTTCTTTACGAATACTCTCAGATTATCAATTAAAAATGGTTTTCTACAAAGCGATCGAGAAAAATCTAGAGAAGGATTTTATCGAACTACTAAATATTGAATTGAAAAACAGAGGAATAGATGTAAGTTAACCGTGTACTTTTTGCCTTTCCGTGTAAAGGGATTATTTAAATTAATGCAATTTCATTCATTTTCATATAAAATGGATACTAAACATATAGTAAGAAGCAGGTTTTTTTCTACTAGATAATTGTTTTTAACCTCCTAATTCCATCCAGAAGTGTGCTTGGCCGTTTAAGCTTCGTAGAGTTCAAAACAAATTCGGCTTACCAGCTTAACATTTCCATACTGCGTTTTTTTTCAAAAAAAGTAAATTAGGAAGTAGACTTAACAACTATCTATGTGGAAAAGCCTAGGACAAAATGAATAAGGATGGTATCCCATTTATGAAAACGGCAGTTGTAACGGATAGTACTGCGTACATCCCGAAGGAATTGCGCGAACAGCTAAATATCCATATGATTCCCTTGAGTGTAAATTTCGGAAACGAAACGTATAAAGAAGAGATTGAGATTCAAACAGATGACTTTTATGAAGAAGTAAAAACAAAAGAACTTCCTACAACATCTCAGCCTGCGATCGGGGAATTTGTTACGCTATTTGAACAGCTGGCGAAGGACTATGATACTGTGATAAGCATTCATCTTTCCAGCGGAATTAGTGGAACATTCCAAGGAGCAGTAGCGGCAGGAGAAATGGTAGAAGGAATTGATGTCCATGCTTTTGATTCTGAAATCAGTTGCATGGTTCAAGGTTTCTATGTCATTGAAGCTGCTGAAATGGCCAAGGCTGGTAAAAGCCATGAGGAAATCCTCGCACGACTAGAGGAAATGAAACAATCAATCCGCGCTTATTTTATGGTTGATGATCTTAGCCATTTGCAGCGAGGTGGACGTCTTTCTAGTGCTCAAGCGATCATCGGCAGCCTGTTGCAAGTCAAACCGCTTCTTCATTTCGAAAATAAATTGATCGTTCCATTCGAAAAGATCCGTACTCGGAAGCGAGCGATGAAGCGAATGGTCGAACTTCTTGAAGAAGATGCTAAAAGCGGAGATGCTTACAAAGCGGTCATCATCCACGCTAAACGTGAGGATGAAGCAAATGAATGGAAGGCCGAGCTAGAAGCGAAGTTACCGAATGTTGAGTTCTCTCTTAGTTATTTTGGACCGGTCATTGGAACTCATCTTGGCGAAGGATCTATGGGACTCGGCTGGGTGAAAAAATAAGCAGGTTCATTGCAAGTGATCAATCGTTTGAACAAACGCCATTCATATGAATATTGAGTGGCGTTTGTCATTTATAACGAGCCGGAGCGTGATGTGCTTGTTGTTTGAATTCCGGAAAAAGCAGCACTGATTCCGGAAAAATTGACGATAATTCCGGAAAAAAAGCAACTAATCCCGGAAAAACGACCACCAATTCCGGAAAACAACCAAATCAATCTAATATAGAGAGGTGTTTTCATGCGATTTGCCATTCTTGACAAAACGCTGGTTCCAGAGCCGCTGCTTTCAGAACCTCAAACCACGCAAACGATCGCCGATCTTGGCGAAATTCCCCAACCTTCTCGAAACCTGCATTTTCAGTATTGTAATGACGTACGAAAAAGACTCATTGGAAAACAACTACTCCTTGATGAAATCCCCCATACTTTAGATGAAATCCATCAACATTATGAACAGGGATATATTACTTTGCGAAAAGGAATTGTTTTTGAAAAAGGAACTCCCCGCTGTCAGAGGTGTGGTAATCAAAAACCCCATTTATTTTCCAGCTTTCCATGCTCAAGATGTCGGGAGCTGTGCACTTATTGTCGGAAATGCATTATGATGGGCAGAGTCAGTACGTGTACACCTCTCTATAGCTGGAGTGACTCTGAGTGTCAAAGCGCGAGGGAAACTGCCAACTTGGTTTGGAATGGAACGCTTTCGTTCGGACAGCAAGTTGCCTCAGACGAAGTGGTGAAAGCCATTTCTACAAATGATGACATATTAGTTTGGGCCGTTTGTGGAGCAGGAAAAACTGAGCTGCTGTTTGAAGGGATGCGCTATGCATTATCGCTTCAGAAAAGAGTTTGTATCGCAACCCCACGCACCGATGTCGTTCAGGAATTAACCCCGCGCCTTCAGGCGGTATTTCCCCAGATAGAGGTAGCCTCTTTATATGCAGGCTCACCAGACCGCCACAAATATTCCCCCTTAACGATTTCAACCACTCATCAGCTCTTTCGTTTTTATCAGGCCTTTGATGTCATTATTGTGGATGAAGTAGACGCTTTTCCCTATTCGGTAGATGAAACCTTACAATACGCCGTCCAGAATGCTCGAAAAGAACGGTCCTCAATGATTTATCTCTCTGCAACACCCAATCAACAATGGCAAAAGGATTGTCGCCAAGGAAAAAGGAATTTTGTGACAATTCCGGCTCGTTATCATCGTAAGCCTTTACCGGTTCCAGAACTTAAGTGGTGCGGGAATTGGGACAAGAAGTTGAAGCAGAATAAGCTTCCGTCCAATGTAATAAAATGGTTAAAAATTCGCTTAGATATGGAAAAACAGGCTCTCCTTTTTATACCCAAAATCGAGTTAATCCCGAAGTTTTTGGCGATTTTACAGAAGCTTGATTCGCGAATTGAGGCAGTGCATGCGGCAGATCCTGAGCGCAAAGCAAAGGTTCGATCCATGCGACAAAAAGACATTCCCATTCTCGTCACCACGACAATTTTAGAAAGAGGGGTGACTTTTCCCAATTTGGATGTAGCTGTTCTCGGTTCAGAGGAGCAAATTTTCACAGCTAGTGCTCTCGTACAAATTGCAGGACGAGTTGGGAGGAGTGCGCAATTTCCTACGGGGAATATAACTTTTTTTCATTTTGGACGAACAGAAGCGATGCTTCAAGCCAGAAAGCAGATTCAAAATATGAATGCGGAAGCGGCAAAGAAAGGGATGATCGACATTGAGTGAATATTGCCTTTTTTGTCATGAGGAATTGGTTGAGCATATTAGCTGGTCAACCTTTTTTACAAAAAGAGAAGAGAAATTACTTTGCTCCACTTGTCAGGAGCAATTGGAGGAAATAACGGGGAAAAGATGTGATATCTGCAGCCGATCTTTAGAGAGCATAGATGCTCAATATGTAGTGGGCGCTCGTTGTTCCGACTGTGTTCGCTGGGAGAGTGATTCAGAATGGCAGGGATATTTAGCAGGAAATCTCTCCATCTATTTATATAATGATTTCTTAAAGGAAATCATTAGTCAGTATAAATTCCGGGGCGATTATCTATTAGCTAAAGTGTTTGCTCAAAAGCTTAAAACCTCCATTCGTATGCTGCATGCTGATTATCTTGTTCCGATTCCATTGAGCACAGAGCGCCAATTCGAGCGCGGTTTTAATCAAGCAGAAGCCCTCCTGCGCGAAGCCGGCCTCCATTCAACCCATTTACTGCAAAGAACCCATGGTGAAAAGCAATCGAAAAAGTCGCGTGAAGACAGGATTCACCTCCCGCAAATTTTTCAGCTAACTGATTCGTTCGTGATAAGTGGCAAACGGATTCTCCTCATCGACGACATTTACACGACCGGCTCAACATTAAGGCATGCTGCGAAGCTCCTTAGGAAGGCAGGAGCGGACTATGTGTTTGCACTGACCTTGGCCCGGAGTTAGAGTTGCTCTTTGTTGCGAAAGAGCGATATATTTTGATAAGGACCGATAAAATGAAACAAAGACCGATATATTTTGATAAGGACCGATAAAATGAAACAAAGACCGATATATTTCATTTAAGACCGATATCGCCCACAAAAGCAGAGAAATTTTAGTCGAGAACAAGCAGCTCAGTGCCAGTATTCGACGATTTCCATCAAATGTCTCTAATTTTTCATATTCTTCCACAGATCTTCACGCTATAATGGTAGCAAAAGGATGTAAACTTTTTAGGGGGAGCAAAAAATGGATCAATTAGCGAACTGTCCAAAATGCGGAGAAATCTTTGTTAAAAATAAATTTCGTGATATTTGCCAAGCTTGCTGGCAGGAGGAAGAAGCGGCATATGAAAAGGTGTATCAGTTTATTCGTAAACGAGAAAATCGCATGGCCACGATGCATCAGGTTGAAGAAGGCACAGGGGTGGAAGAAGCGCTAATTCTCAAATTCATCAAAACAGGGCGTTTAAAACTGGCACAATTTCCGAATCTTGGCTACCCATGTGACAGATGTGGGAAATTGATTCAAAAAGGCAAGCTTTGTAACGCGTGCACAGAGACATTGAAAAAAGAACTGGATCTTCATAATATGGAAGAAGAACGTAAAAAAGAATTAGAAAAACGAGAAAAACAAATAACTTATTTTACTTTAGATGAAAAGAAATGAGAATCCGTATGCTGATGCATGCGGGTTTTTTGATCTGTAAAAAGCTAGCCACTCAAAAAAATAGTAGTGTAAACAAAACATTCCAATTAATATGTTTGCAACTTAACCGATATTAGAATTAGAAGTTTGTACGGGGAGTGGCATAAATGCAAATCACCAATCAAGGGCTGACTAATACAGCAAGTATAGATCTTTCATTTGATGTTAAAAAAGATGAAATTTACTCTGCACAAATTAAACAACGAATTTCAGATAAAGAAGCTGTTCTGCAAATAAGAGGGAAGGAATTTGTCGCTGAATTTGAAGGGAAGGTACCAGCTGGAGAGCGAGCAACGGTTCAAGTCACCAGTCATCAAGAAGATAAGCTGAATGTGAAGGCGATTCAAAGTGAGGCATCTAAATCATCGAACTTGAAGGCACCAGAACTTTCTGCAGTATTGCAAAAGGTAGGATTAACTTCAAAGGATGCCCCGGAGTTAAGAGAAGCAGCGAGATTATTGTTAGATAAGGGATATCCGCTATCAAAAGAAGTAGTTTCTGAGCTGAAGACCTTTTTTGAAAAAGGGCAAGGCTCGTTTGAAACAAAAAGTGATACAGTCAGAGCACTAGTGAATAAGGGCTTGGAGGTTACTCAAACGCATCTCCGATCTATCCATGAAGCGCTGCACGGAAAGCCATTAAATGAAGTGCTGACAAATCTGGCAAAGGAACTGAATCTTGATACTTCTGGTAAAAGAGAACAGGCTGTTTTTTCCAATGTGAAAGAAGGAGCCATAACAGCTAAGGCAGCAGAGAGCGTGGTCAAAGCCCCTCTTTCCAACGAAAAAGCCTATAATCAAACAGCAGTTCGAGAGATTGTCAGCCAAATTCGCTCTATTTTAGAAAAAGAGGCAGATCCGCAAAAAGCAATTCAGGCTGTAAAAACGGTGATTGCCAATAACGCAAAAATAGATAGAGAAGTGGTTAATGAGATTAACAAGGTCATTTCAGATGCGGAAAAACTCCAATCTATCGGCAAGGATCGTTTAGTTCAGACTTTAAATCGTTCTGAAGCCGAAATGGTCGCTCCAAAAGCGGTTGCAGTGGATAATAGGGCTGAACAAAGCCGACCTGTTACAAATGCAAGTTTAAGTGATGTTGTTAGAGAGCTGCGAAATCAAGTCAGCTCCAATCCGAATTTGCAAAAATCAATTGAAAAAGTTCAAACGGAATTGTTAAACAATCGCAATCTTTCGGCAGATGCTGCTGGAAAAATTGCCAAAGCAATTACGGAGGCTACAGTGTTAATGCAGCAGGGGCGGATTACGACAGGGAAGGAAGTGCTCAGCTCCGCATTGGCAAGCGTGGAACATGACGCCATTGACTTAAAACCTTCTGAAGTCATTCGCCAAGCACGAGAATCGGTGCAACAGGAACCGCGCCTGCAAAAAACGATTGAGCAAGTGCGCGAACAGGTGGTCCAAAATCCGAAGATCGATCGTGAAATAGCGCAAAAGGTCGAGCGTGCTTTGCAGGAGGCAAGCCAGCTGCAAAGGTCAGGTCAGGAGTCGGCAGGAAGAGAGCGAATTGTTCAAGCACTGAGCAGTGCTGAAGCGGAATCAGTATCAAGAGAAGGGCAGCGAAGTGAGGCACCGGCACCAGTAAGGCAAGGTTCTCAGGAAACGGCACAGCCAGAAGCAAGAAGCAGAGTGAATACAAGCGCAGACCAGCGCCCGACAGAAGTCATTCGCCAAGCGCGAGAAACGGTGCAACAGGAACCGCGCTTACAAAGAGCGATTGAGCAAGTGCGTGAACAGGTAGTCCAAAATCCGAAAATCGATCGTGAAATAGCGCAAAAGGTCGAGCGTGCCTTGCAGGAAGCAAGCCAGCTGCAAAGGTCAGGTCAGGAGTTGGCAGGAAGAGAGCGAATCGTTCAAGCGTTGAGCAGTGCTGAAGTAGAAACGGCACAGCCAGAAGCAAGAAGCAGAGCGAATACAGGCGCAGACCAGCGTCCGGCAGAAGTCATTCGCCAAGCGCGAGAAACGGTGCAACAGGAACCGCGCCTGCAAAGAGCGATTGAGCAAGTGCGTGAACAGGTAGTCCAAAATCCGAAAATCGATCGTGAAATAGCGCAAAAGGTCGAGCGTGCTTTGCAGGAGGCAAGCCAGCTGCAAAGGTCAGGTCAGGAGTCGGCAGGAAGAGAGCGAATCGTTCAAGCGCTGAGCAGTGCTGAAGCGGAATCAGTATCAAGAGAAGGGCAGCGAAGTGAGGCACCGGCACCAGTAAGGCAAGGTTCTCAGGAAACGGCACAGCCAGAAGCAAGAAGCAGAGCGAATACAAGCGCGGACCAGCGTTCGGCAGAAGTCATTCGCCAAGCACGAGAATCGGTGCAACAGGAACCGCGCCTGCAAAAAACGATTGAGCAAGTGCGCGAACAGGTGGTCCAAAATCCGAAGATCGATCGTGAAATAGCGCAAAAGATCGAACGGGCCTTGCAGGAAGCGAGTCAGCTGCAAAGAGCAGGTCAGGAATCGGCGGGAAGAGAACGAATCGTTCAGGCGCTCAGCAGTGCTGAAGCAGAAACGGCAGCAAGAGAAACGCAGCGAAATGAGGCACCGGCACCGGTAAGGCAAGGTTCACAGGAAACTGTGCAACCAGATTCCCGCCGCATGGAATCACAGCTCAACCATTCTTCTAATGCAAAAACGGTGCAGACACAGCAAGGGGCCGCTTCTCAAACCGTTGAATTAAAGGAAACGATTAAGCAAGTACGTGAGCAGCTTCAAGCGGGTCAAGATGTAAAAAAGGTCCTTCAGGAACAGGTGCTAAAATCTCCAAGCATTGATCCGGATATTGCCAGAAATATCGAAAAGGCGTTGAATCAAGCAGACCAGCTTAGCGAGGCGGGGCGTGAACGGTTAACGAAGCTATTGCTGCAATTAGAGGCAAATGCTTTAAAGTCGCAGCCGCAAACCGCTCAAGCTGGCCAGCAAGCAAATCAGAATATTCAACAAACTGAATCGCAGAGCGGTGGAGAAATGAAGCCCGTGCTAATACCGAAGCTGCCAAGCGAAACCGTGCAGCAGGCTTTAAAGCAATTCCACAATGAACCGGATGTGGACAAGGCTTTGAATCTAGTCAGAAAAGAAATATCTAGCAATCCAAATATAGATGTCAAAAATATCGCAAAAATTGAAGAGGCGCTAGAACGGGCACAACAATTGAATGATCGAGGGCGGGAAATTGCCTCAAGGCAGCATGTAGCCAATGAATTAACCCAAATCCAGAAGTCCCTTTCTCTGTCAGAACCGAAAGTGGATCCAACGCAAGGGATGAACAGCCAATATGACGTCAATGAGCTCCTTCAATCCATGCAAGTTCAATCTAAAGATATTTTAGTTACAAGGGTTACACAAAAGCTCGCCGAAGCGACGCATGAATTCAGGGAATTAAAAAGAGAGATTACGAGAAATTTGGATAGTGTCCAGCGCACGATTGACACTTTTAAAGGAAGTGCACAGCCGCAAGCGAGCAAAATGCTGGAGACTGCTATTAGCAAACTGGATAATGCGATTTTAAAAAGCGATTTAATGTTATTTACGGACATGAAAACAGAAAGGCAGCTTTTGCAGGCAAGCTCCCAATTAGCTGATGCGAAAAAACTTTTGGCAAAAGGCAATTTCTCTGAAGCTTCGAAAATTGTCGGACAAGTGAAAGAATTGATTGATAAATTAAATTTCAAGCCTTCAGAACAAAAGATCATGCATTTTGTCAGCAAGGAAAGCCTTGCGATGGACAATCGCCATGCCCCTTTAGAGGCAGGAGCAAGAGGCTTCTCTTTACAGGAGCCGTCAGGAAGGCAAATGTTCGAAATGGTTCGCTCGCTTGGGCTAAACCATGATAGTGATTTAGCAAACTCGCTTGTGTTTAAAAATGGCGAGCACAACCAGCAGGAGCAGCAAAATAATATGAAGGCTGCTTTAATGAAACTTCAGCAAGAAGAAGCTAACCCTCGTGTGGCCCAGCAAGCGGAACAAGCACTGAACAATTTGACAGGCCAGCAGTTATTAAGTAAGGCAGATTCGCCTGGTACGATGCAAAACATGCTCTTTAACCTGCCGTTGCTGCTTGGAGGAAAGCCGGAAAACTTACAGGTCTTTGTCAACTCTAAAAACGAAGGCCAGCAGGTCGATTGGGAAAACTGCAATCTCTATTTCCTTATCGAAACGAAGAAGCTAGGTGATGTCGGAATCATGCTTTCGGCGACCGAACGGAATTTAACGATTACGATTAAAAATGATAAACCAGGTTTTAAAGAAAAAATGGAGCCGTTAGCGAATATGGCAAAGGATAAGCTAAATGAAATTGGCTATAACGTCAATGCCCTTCATTTCACGAGAATGACACCGATTAAAACTCAAAGTCAACCTGATCAAACGATTGAACAAAAACCGCAAAAACCTATTTTTACAGAGAAGGGAATGGATTTTAGAATATGATGGTATCGTCTGCTTTCTATAATCAAAAAAGACGCAAAGAAATGAATGGCCCTTCTGCTGCTGTTATTAAATATGACGAGGGTTCTAATCAGGCACCAACCATTGTTGCACAAGGAAAGGGGCAGGTTGCGCAGCAAATTATTGAACTGGCCAAAAGGAATCATGTTCATATGCAAGAGGATTCAACATTAGTGGCCAATTTATTGGATATGGACTTGGGGGACAATGTTCCCCCGCAATTATATTCAGTCATGGCCGAAATTTTACTATTAATCGAGGAAATGGAAAAAAATTATTAAACACTTTTCGACTTTTTCCGATAAATAAGTTAGATAACCAATTGGAGGTGTACAACAGGTGACTGAAATCTTTACAGAATCAGCTATTCACCAAAAATCACCACAGGAAATAACCGCGCTCTTATACGAAGGGTGTATGACAAACTTAGAAGAAGCCATTGATTTTATTAATAGCAAAGATTATGTCTTAGCGAATCGAAAGCTCCAAAACGCGAATGATATCCTTCAACGTCTTGGTGCTGGACTCAATTATGATGCTGGCATCATCGCTGACCAATTAGATGTACTTTATAACTATATGGCAGATAAGATTGTTGAAGCGAATTTAAATAAAGATGTCAAGATTATTAAAGAAGTTCTTCATTCATTGGAAGAAATCTCAGCTGCCTGGAATCAGGCAATGAAAAATAAAACAGCTGACCCAGCAGCAGGCATTCGAAAGAAAGCTTCTGCTTATGAAAAAAGTGTTTTAACTGAAGAATATTAAAATAAAAGGAGCATAAAAAATGAAAATCAATAATAACATTCAAGCTTTAAATGCTTACCGCAACTTATATCAAAACCAAGCGGCAACTTCTAAAAACCTTGAAAGACTATCTTCTGGATTACGTATTAATCGCGCTGCTGACGATGCTGCAGGACTTGCGATTTCAGAAAAAATGCGTTCACAAATCCGCGGCTTAAAGCAGGCGGAAAGAAACTCGCTTGATGGAATCTCCCTCATGCAAACAGCTGAAGGAGCGATGACAGAAGTTCACTCCATGCTACAACGTATGCGCGAGCTTGCTGTACAAGCGGCAAACGATACAAACACGACTGAAGACCGCGAGCAAATCCAAAAAGAAATCGACCAATTGCGATTGGAAATCGACAGCATCGCATCAAAAACAGAATTCAACACACGTAAATTGCTAGATGGTTCAAGTGCGGTAGATACACAGTACGTTGCTGGTGAAATGGCAAATACGAATATCAAAAATGTACCAATTGTAACCGATCCTTCTATGAAAACAGGACGTTATCAAATTGGAATCGAAAATACGCCTGAATTAGTTTACAAATTGAATCAACCAGGCGCTGGTGTAAGTAGTAAGGATGTACTTAAAATTGCTCCGGATGCTAAGATGGGTACAAATGGTGCACAAGTATCAAATGTTCGTGTAGATGATGCTGAAATTGGTACATATTCAGTAACAATTGAGAATAAAACAACAACTCCAAGTAACCCAGATGTAACAGCTGGAAAGTCTGCTGTACCTGGATCATACCAATTAGAGATAACAGATTATGATGATTCAAATGCACCTGATCCAGCAACGTTTACAGCAACTTTAACCTATCCAGATGGTAGTACTGTAAGTCAAAATCTTGACGTAAGTATCACACCAATTACTTTCGGTAATGGAACTGAAGCGATTAATATAACTTCAACTATTTCAGGTGATGAGACAATAACTTTTGATCTTCAAACAACTGCTGACATTTCGGTTGATGGGGGAGCACCTCAATCTGTTACCTTTACAGATGGCAGTGTTCAAACAGTCAATATTGGTGGTCTTAACATAGATTTAGAAGCAGCAAGAATTGCTGATGGAAGCACTACTGTAGATGTTGCGGGAAGTGAACTAGCACTTGGTGAATACTCCATTGTCGTAACTGGATATCAAGTGGATAGTAATAATAGACCGAGTGCGACAATTGAAGTGTTTAATCCAGATGGATTCTCTGTTGGAAAGTTAGCCTCGTTAATTGGTGATACGCATGGTAGCATCCAAACAATTGGTACTGAAGATGGGAAAAAAGTTCAAATAGATACAAGTCAAATTACACAAGCTGGAACAGCAAAAGTACAAGTGGAAGCGAAAATGGAAGTTTCTGTTTCGGTGGTAGACCCGAATGACCCGACAAACGTTACTGCCATCACATTCCCAAAACAATTAACGACTTCAAACGGAAAGTTGACTCATGGTGGACTAGAAATGGAGTATGGGGCGAATGTAAAAGAGGGGGCTTCTCAGTTCGACCTTACCAATAAAGCATTAGCCTTCCAAATCGGGGCTAACACAAACCAAAATGTCATGATTGATGTGCCGCAGTTAAGCACAGTTAAGCTTGGCATTGACGAAATCAATGTGCTTGACCACGCATCAGCTAACGAAGCGATTTTCAAGCTTGAAAAAGCGATCAATCAAATTTCATCGACTCGTTCTAAGCTTGGGGCGACGCAAAATCGATTAGAGCATACGATTAATAACTTGCAAGTCACACATGAAAACTTAACATCTGCTGAGTCACGTATCCGTGATGCTGATATGGCTCTTGAAATGACTGAGTTCACGAGAAATAATATCCTTAATCAGTCTGCACAAGCGATGCTTGCTCAAGCAAACCAATTGCCACAAGGTGTTCTTCAATTACTACAAGGATAAATTTCACAAGAGAGGTAAGGCTATCTGTAGAGGTCTTTCCTCTCTTTTTTATGACAGCGATGCGATAAGAAGATTTTTCGCTCGAATGATTCGTTATGATAAAATATTGCTATCAACACAATTAAAAGGATGGATTAATCAATGGAGATCCAAAAGGTAAATAAAGCTGGTCTTGATCGAGTGAAAGCAAAAAATAACGTACCTGCTGAAAGCGTATCCTTCCAAGAAGTGATGGCAAAGGGACGTCAACAAACGGTGTACGACAAGTTAACTAAAATGGTTGAAGAAATTGAGGAACAAGGGAAGACTCTTGCAGAGAGCCGTACGGTTGATGACTTGCGTAAATATAAAAAAATGGTTAAAGAGTTTATGGAAGAAGCGGTACAAAACGGGCTTCAGCTTGAGGAACAAAGGGGTTTTAATCGCAGAGGACGGACAAAAATTTATAAAATCGTAAAAGAAGTAGATAAGAAGTTAATTGACTTGGCAAATGATGTGTTAAATAAAGAAAAGAACGGTCTTGATATTTTAAAACAAGTAGGGGAAATTCAAGGTCTTTTAATTAATATTTATACATGATTTTTTATGAAGGATTTTGTGCCGAGAACTCATCAAAGTTTAATAGCACTTGGGCAATAATTACTAAACAAAATAGAATGGCTGCCGATATATAGTTTAGATGATAAAAATAGTAACGGAACTGTGTATTAAGAGGTGAGAAAAAATGAAGATCAATCATTTGCGCAATGTAAATGTGAATCCGTATAACAAGCAAGTTGAGAAACTGGAGCAAACACAAAAAGCAAAGACGAAAGACAAAATTGAAATTTCATCAGAGGCAATCAAGCTCCAAAAGATTGGGAATATTGAGCTTGAAAGGCAAGAAAAAGTAGATGCGCTCAAAAGTGAAATTCAATCTGGCCAATATGAGTTGAATGCAAAGAAAGTGGCCGAAAAAATGTATTCTTATTGGGATGACTTGAAATAGGAGTGAATCCATTGCCTGCGAAAACAATACTTGAATCTGTAAAGGAATTAACCAGTTTACATGAAGGTTTGCATGCCATTGCCCTTCAAAAAACAGAGATGATAAAAACGGGAGATTTAGACCGTCTGCAATCGATCCTCAAAGAAGAAAATCTCTATATCAAACAGATTCGTCAAACAGAGGGCAAGCTCGTACAAGAAACGCAACTCTTTTTAGAAAAAAGTGGAGCATCTACCGAATCTCCTAGCCTATCTAAAGTAATCGATTTAGTAGAAGATAAGACGGCATTTATGACAGAAAAAACGAAGCTTGAAACTCAAATTGAGGCTTTGCGTCAACAAAATTTATTGAATCAAGATTTATTAGAACAATCCTTGCAATTTGTTCAAATGAATCTGGAACTTTTGCAGCCGGATATCGATTCTTTTAACTACAACCGTCCTGAGGTGAACCAAGAATCGCCCCATCCGAAACGGTCCATTTTTGATTCCAACGCTTAATGGAGGATATTTGTTATGACATCAACCTTTTTTGGATTAGAAACTGCCAAGAGGGCACTCACGACACAACAATCAGCCCTTTATACGACAGGGCATAATATTTCAAACGCAAATACACCAGGCTACACAAGGCAGCGCGTAAACATGCAAACAACTCTACCTTATCCGTCTCCATCATTAAACAGACCACAAATTCCAGGTCAGCTTGGAACAGGTGTTAAGGCGGGAGATATTACGAGAATTCGTGATAGTTTTACCGATATGCAATTTCGCACAGAAAGTAGCAAACTTGGATATTGGCAATCAAAAGCTGAAATGCTAAACCAAATGGAAAATATTATGAATGAACCTTCTGATATCGGTCTAGCTAATACGATGGATCAATTTTGGAATGCCCTTCAGGATCTAGCTGTGCAGCCGCAGAATGACGGTGCGCGAAGAGTCGTGCGCGAGCGGGGAATCACCCTTGCGAACACGTTTAACTACATGGCCAATTCATTGAAGACGATACAGGCGGATTACCGCAAGGAAATTGAAACGTCTCAAGATTCCATTAACTCGATTTTACGACAAATAAATGCGATTAATAAACAAATTGGTTCGATTGAACCTCACGGTTATTTGCCGAATGACTTATACGATGAGCGGGATCGGCTGCTTGATGAATTATCGACTTATATGAATATTAGGGTTGATTCGAAATCAAGTGGAGGTTTAGCATCTGCTAATGCGGAAGGAAAATTGGATGTTTATTTAGCAACACCAGAAGGGGATATATTAAAGGATTCTAATGGAAAACCTATTAAACTTGTAGATGCAACAATGGGAATCGCCACTGGCATCCATATTCAATTTGAGAATCGTTCAGAGCTCGACAGCCCGATGACGCAAATTAAGTTCTTCCAATTAAATGAGAACGAAAGCGGTTTTGCTGGCATGGCTAATAATACAGTTGCCGACCAGTCTACTAATCCCCGCTATATTTTAGAAGATTTAAATGCGTTTAAAACTAATGGCGCATTAAAAGGCTATATTGAAGGCTATGGCTATAAAATTGGCGATGATGTTAAGGGAACATATAATGATATGCTTGCCGACTTGGATCAAATGGCCTATACATTTGCGACTCATTTTAATCTCGTTCATAGTTCAGGTTGGAGCTTAAACGAGATCGAAAATGGAGAACAAAACGAAAATTTTGGTGACTTCTTTACGATCGGCACTTCGATTAAAGGTGCTGCCTCAAGATTGGCTGTTGCCGACCACATTATAGATGATGTGCGAAATATTGCGGCCGCTTCTGAAGGGAACGTAATCGCTGGAGGGATGAAGAGAGAAACTGTTAATAATCAAACAGTTGGCAATCCTTCTTATACAGGGATCTATGATTCTTCCGACCTTTCTCTTTTGACAATTACCGATGCAAATGGGGCACCTGCAACATGGCCAGCGGGAATTGATAAAATTGATGTAAAGGTCGAGTATGATTCAGATGTGGACCCAAGCACTTGGAACTATACTTTTACAGCCGTTGATGCTGACGGCAATACGTTTACTGCAACTCATTCTGCAACAAATAACCAGGTGAAATTGTTGGGAATCAGTTTTGATACAAGCTCGGTATCATCCTTAACGGATGGAGATACATGGTCATTCTCTTTCAATGCTGAAGGGGTTAAGCCGTCCGATGAAGCATTTATTGGCAATGGCTCGAATGCTCTTGCATTGGCAAATGTGAAGGATGCTCTTATCGATTTTGGAGGCAACCTTACAAATGTTCAATCATTTTATCAAGGAATGATTGGAAAGCTCGGTGATAATGCTTCTGAAGCAAATCGTATGACAGACACGGCTGCTACGTTGAAAGGTTCAGTTGAAGAAAGACGGATGTCTGAGAGCAGTGTTTCTTTAGATGAAGAAATGGTTAATATGATTCAATATCAGCATGCCTATAATGCTGCTGCAAGACAGGTAACCCTTATTGATGAGTTGCTTGATAGGGTGATAAATAACATGGGTATAGTGGGAAGATAAGGTAGGTGAGTGAACATGCGTGTTACACAATCAATGCTGTCAAATAATAATTTAAAGTATATAAGCCAGAACTATAATCATTTGTCTAAGCTGCAAGAGCAGCTAATTACAGGTAAGAAAATTACAAGACCTTCAGATGATCCAGTTATTGCGATGAAGGGGATGCGTTATCGGACCCAAGTAGTGGAGGTCGACCAATTTCGCCGTAATTTAAATGAAGGTTTCAACTGGATGGATAATGCGGATTCAGCCCTTGATGAAACGAATCAAGTTCTGCAAAGAATCCGTGAGCTTGTCGTACAAGCTTCAAACGATAGTTATGAGGCAGAAGCACGCAAAAATATTGAAAAAGAGATTAGCAGCTTGCAAGCACATATTGTCGCGCTTGCAAATACGAAGGTTGGCGAAAATTACATTTTCAACGGAACCGATACTGCTGCAAATCCAATTAACGAAAACCAATTTAATGTCGATTTCACTAAATTTGCGACCGATATGGCTAATGCGGATGATTATGTGATTAGCTATAAGGGACAAACATATAAATATGATTCTACGAACGGTGATGTGACAACATTTACAGTTCAGCCTGAAATTAAGTATAAAACGATAGATGATAATGGCGATGAGATCGAAGAAACGGGCCCGCCAGCCACGATTTCCATTGATACATCTACAACACCACCATCGATTAAACAATTTCAATTAGAAGAGCAAGAGGGCCTCAATGGGGCTGTCATTGGGAGCACTAGAGATTTAGGAGTAAATGATCTCGTTGTTTCTAACAAAGGAGCGATTTCTTCCAATACGCAAAAAGTTGAAATTGAGGTTATGAAGGGTGTTAAAATCCCAATTAATGTTAACTCGCAAGAAGTATACTCGATTGAGATGTTTAGTGGCTTAGAATCGATTAAGAAAATGTTAACAGATCCGGAAACAACGGGTGAGGAAATCACCAAAGCGCTTGATTCAATTGATGGCTATCTCAATCAAATTATTTCTACGAGAGCGGAGCTTGGAGCGCAGGTAAACCGAGCTGAAATGGTCGATAGTCGTCTTCTTGAACAGAGAGTGATTGCCAAAAATACCGTTTCCAACAATGAAGATATTGATATTGAAGAGGCGATCATTAACTTAACGCTTCAAGAAAGTCTTCATCGTGCATCACTTGCGGTAGGAGCAAGAATTATACAGCCAACATTAATGGACTTTCTACGATAAGCTATTCCTTCGGGGGTAGCTTTTTTTAAAAGGACTTTGTTGAACAGCTTTATTGATACAATGATTTTTGGCTCTTTCGTGTGAAGCCTTGCTTTCATACCTCCTTCAGTTATCTGAACGGTGAGAAAATACCCCAAAGATCAGCACCACTCCACATAAAACTGTTTTTAAAATGAAACGATGGTTTTAATTGTCATCAACTTTAGCTAAAATAGAATTATAATTCCTTAAGGGAGGACTAGCTATGAAGCTACCTCGATTAGAAATTGATAGTCACCTCGCTTATTTAGGCCTAAATAAGAGCCGATCAACAATTGAAATAAGGCAGCCTAAAGCTGATATGAGTCTGAATCAACCGCAGCCGGAAGTAGAATACATTAAGACAGACAGTAAATTGGAAATTGACCAGACGGAGGCTTTCGCTGATGCCAACTTAAAGAATCCGCTAAGAGTGGTGAAAGAGTGGGCAGCAAAGGCAAAGCAAAAGGCCCTGCAAAGCATTGCTGAGAATGCGGCAGAAGGCGATCGTCTCATGAAGATTGAAGGTCAGAACAAAAGTGTCATTCCAGACATTGCGCGGGACAACAGTGAACCTAAACAAATGCAATTTAATATTGGCTATATGCCCTCTTCGGCTGATAAAGTGAAATTCAGCTATCAGCCATCAAAGATAGAGATAAAAGTGCATAGAGGGAATTTCAATATTGATATTAAACCGAATGAACCTACCATTAAATACAATCCGGGTAACTTGCAGATTTACTTAAAGCAGAAAGCGTCAATGCAGATAAGAGCGGTAGGTGCCGCCCTCGACCAAAAAATCTAGAAGTGGTGACGAAAATGAAAATTGCAACGAAGTATCATGGTGAGATCGAAATTGATCAAGCCAATATCATTCACTTTAACAGTGGAATTCCTAGTTTTTTAGAAGAAAAACAGTTTTATGTATTACCTTTTGCAGAGGATGGGCCTTTCTTTATTTTACAATCGGTTCAAACGCCAAGTCTTGCGTTTGTGATCGTAAGTCCATTTGAGTTTTTTCCAGGCTATGAACTAAAGTTGCCGGAGCATGTAGTAGAAGTTCTCGAAATCTCACAAGCAGAGGATGTTGCAACATTTGTTATTCTTACAGTTCAGGAACCCTTCCAAAACACAACTGCGAACCTGCAAGGACCTATTGTCATAAACAATAAGAAAAAATTAGGGAAGCAAGTAATTCTTAGCGACAGCTCCTACACGACGAAGCATCCTTTAGTCCAAACTGCAGCAGTAACCGGTAAGGAGGGCTAAGCAATGCTTGTACTTACTAGGAAACTTAACCAAGCGATTCAAATTGGTGATGACATCGAAATCAAAATTCTTTCTGTTGATGGTGAACAAATTAAAATTGGGATTAACGCTCCAAAAAATGTCGAAATTCATCGAAAAGAAGTATATTTGGCAATTCAAGAAGAAAACTCGCAGGCCATAGACACGACAATGGATCTTTTGACAAAATTCTCCGATCAACTAAAAAAATAAATAAAAAAAATGAAATTAGCCCTTCACAACCTAAGAAAAATGTCGATATAATGGTTGTAACCAATCTAGTCATTCGGGCGGCCGACCAAATGACTAGATTGAACATACAAAACCACATGGATGTGGGATAAAACCATTTTCAAGGAGGAACTTATACATGATTATCAACACTAACGTTTCAGCGTTAAACACTTACCGTCAAATGGGCGTTAACAACAACGCTGGTGCAAAAGCTATGGAAAAATTATCTTCAGGTCTTCGTATCAACCGTGCTGGTGACGATGCTGCAGGTCTAGCAATCTCTGAAAAAATGCGTGCGCAAGTACGTGGTTTAGATCAAGCTAGCCGTAACGCACAAGACGGTATCTCTATGATTCAAACTGCTGAAGGTGCTTTACAAGAAACTCACAACATTCTACAACGTATGCGTGAACTTGCTACTCAAGCAGCGAACGATACAAACGTTGAAGTAGACCGTAACGAGATCCAAAAAGAAATCAACGAGTTAACTTCTGAGATTAACCGTATTTCTAACACAACTGAGTTCAACACTCAAAAATTATTGAGTGGTGGTACTAATGGTGGAAAATTCTCTGCAACTTTCCAAGTTGGTGCTAACAATGGTCAAAGTATGACAATTGAAATTGTTAACATGAGCGCTAAAGCACTTGGTTTAGAAGGTGCTGCTGCAGGTGATTCTACAGAAATCACTGATGATGGTATTGGTGATGCAGTACATGAATTAAGAAATGGTGCAAATAACCCTGCTAATGGTCAATTTAGTGGAGCTGGAGTTACAAACGGTACAGATAGCACGATTACAGGATATGCATTAGATGTAACTAGCCACGCTGCTGCTTCTGCTGCTATCGAAGTAATCAACAATGCAATTGAAACTGTATCTGCTCAACGTTCTAACCTTGGTGCATACCAAAACCGTTTAGAGCACACGATTTCTAACTTAAATAACTCTTCTGAAAACCTATCTGCTGCTGAATCTCGTATTCGCGATGTAGATATGGCGAAAGAGGTAATGGAAATGACTCGTGCAAACATCTTAGGACAAGCTTCCCAAGCAATGCTTGCTCAAGCAAACCAAAAGCCTCAATCAGTATTACAATTACTTCAATAATTAATTATTGGAATTCCCCAGGCGATATTTCGTCTGGGGTTTTTTGTGCTTTATTTTTTGCATCAAAAGATTCCTCGAATCCATCCCAATAAGATTACTCCTTTTCCTTAACCAATAATTCCCTAAGCAAGTCGTCTTAACATTTGTTGAAAAATGTCGATATTATAAGTATCTAATTAGACGGAGGAACGATAATGAAATTAACGATATTAGACCAAGTGCATACTTTTGACAGCGGAGCAAATGGAACTGAAAAGATCATTGAAAAAATTAACAGTACGACCTCTGAAAAAGCTTTGTTTTTTAGTCATTTAGTCATTGATGGTCAAGAAGTATACGAGGATCACGAAGAATATATGCTGGCTAAAAAGGGTGAGATTAAAGAAATAGAGGCGATTGTAAAAACAGTGCAAGAGCTTATTGATGATGTATTGGTTTCGTTAGATGATTATACCAATCGAGCAATTCCTGAAATTAAAGCCCTTGTTCATGAATTTTACCAAACACCCTCTGAGAATGCGTGGCTTACATTAACCTATTTATTGGACGGGGTAGATTGGATTTACCAATCATTGAAAAAAATTGATCAATTAAAACACTCTATTGTGAACTGGGGAGAATTTGTAAAAAGCATTGCCGTTTTCGAGATGGAATTACCAAACTTAATGGAAGCAATCGAAAATAAAGATTCCATCTTGATAGCAGATATTATTCAATATGAAATTTTACCACAATTTGAGATTATTAATGGCGAGACTAAGAAAAATTTTGCAATGAAATAAATCCATTGAAGTAGGTAAGATGATGCGGACAACTATGTATACGAATAAAAATATTTTAATAATAGGTGGAACGGGCACGATAGGGCGCAGGTTGACTAAAGAATTGCTTGAGCAGAACCCTAAGGTAATCCGTATTTTTAGCAGGGATGAATATAAGCAGTTTGAAATGCAACAAGAGCTTCAGAACCATAAGAATATAAGATATTTAATCGGCGATGTTCGCGATGAAAATCGGCTCTTGAGGGCAATGGAGGATATTGATTATGTCTTCCACCTAGCAGCGATGAAGCATGTTCCTGCTTGTGAATACAACCCTTTCGAAGCGGTTCAAACGAATGTGTTAGGGACGCAAAATGTTATTCAGGCGGCATTGACAACAAATGTTAAAAAGGTTCTCTTCACTAGTACAGACAAGGCAATTGCGCCAACCAATACTTACGGAGCAACTAAGTTAACCGCTGAAAGATTAATATCGGCTGCACAATACCAAAAGGGACCAAAGCAAACTATATTTAGCTCAGTTCGATTTGGGAATGTCATGGGGTCAAGAGGTTCAGTCATTCCCCTATTCATTAAGCAAATAGTAAAAGAGAATAAAATAACGGTGACGGACGCCAACATGTTGAGATATATGATGACCTCAACCCAAGCAATAAATCTAATTCTAGAGGCAAATGAAATTGCTAAGGGCGGAGAAGTGTTTGTCTTAAAGATGCCAATTATTAAATTATGTGAACTTGTTGATGTGCTAATAGAAGAGGTAACGCAAAAGTATAACTTATCAAAGGCTGTTGCAATCAAACAAATCGGTATTCGTCCGGGCGAAAAAATGTTTGAAGAATTAATGACTGAAGATGAAGTTAGAGTGGGCTTAGAAACGGGCAATATGTATATTATTCAGGCACCTTATGTTGGAAGCCATTCGTACAAGGATGCCCATCCAATTCATAATCCTCCACGTGTTAGAGAGGATGCTGCCATTGATAAAGAAACGTTAAGAAGCTGGATCTTAGAAGAGAAGCTCGTGGACAATCCATAATTCATCATGTGAAAGATTATCCGGGAGAAAAACTTAAATGTACCTTGTTCGAAAAGATGAGCTACGTGTAGACAACTGATTCACAAGTTTAAGCTCATTCGTCTATAAAAGCTAGCTGCTCTAGACAAGAGGTTTGCGTATGTTAAACTAAAATGATTTTACTGTATTGAAATCTTTTGAGAGCGAAAACCATTAGTAGAGAAGCTGGGGAATTTATAAGAATTTGCAGGTGAAAAAAATGAAAATTGCAATCATTGGGACAGGTTATGTTGGACTTGTAACCGGTGTATGTCTTGCGGAGATCGGTCATGATGTGACATGTATTGATATAGACGAACAGAAGGTTAAAAAACTAGGCAGTGGAATATCTCCTATTTATGAACCTGGTTTAGAGGAGCTGTTAAAGAAAAACATATCTGACAAGAAACTGCGGTTTACTTTAAGTCATGAAATAGGACTCAATGATGCAGACGCAGTTTATCTTGCCGTAGATACGCCGCAAAGTGAGGATGGCTCAGCAGACTTAACTTATATTTTGCAGGCAGCAAAGGATATTGCGAGACATTTAAAAAGTAATATCGTAGTTATTACAAAAAGTACAGTACCTGTTGGAACAAATAGAACTATTAAGAAAACAATTCTCGAACATCTTCAGGTAAATGTGGAAGTAGAAATAGTTTCCAATCCCGAGTTTTTAAGAGAAGGCCATGCTATATATGACACTTTTCATGGGGACAGAATTGTCATTGGTTCAGATACAAAGGCAACTGCTAATTTTGTTGAAAGGATTTACAGTCCGTTCAACCTCCCTGTAATACATACTGATATTGAGAGTGCTGAATTAATTAAGTATGCTTCTAACGCATTTCTTGCAACTAAGATCAGCTTTATAAATGAAATGGCAAATTTATGCGGAAAAGTTGGTGCGAATATAACAGACGTTTCAAAGGGCATGGGAATGGATCAAAGAATTGGCCATGCTTTTTTAAATGCAGGTATAGGATATGGGGGTTCTTGTTTTCCGAAAGATACAAATGCGTTGCTGCATATTGGACAAGAAAATGGCTATGAATTAGAAATTTTGAATAGTGTCATTCATGTCAATGAAAAACAACCGTTAAAATTGGTAGAAAAAGTACTTCGTAGATTTTCTAATTTGAAAGATAAAAAGCTCGCTGTTCTTGGCCTTTCTTTTAAACCTAATACGGATGATATGCGTAAGGCTCCTTCAATTAAGGTTATTAATGAACTGATCAGTCATGGTGCTCAAATAGTAGCATATGATCCAATTGCAATGGAGAAGGCGAAATTAGTTCTTCCTTATGAAGTGCAATACAAAGATTCCTTATATGATGCTGTAGATGGAGCAGATGCTTGTTTAGTTTTAACGGAATGGGACGAGTTCAAAAAAATTGATTCGGCAAAAATGAAGAGAGTCATGAAAACGGCTATTGTATTTGATGGGCGTTATTGTCTACCGATGGAAGAATTACAAAAGCGTGGATTTGAATATTATACCGTTGATTCTGTAAGCAACTTAGATCTTCTGTTGAAGAGGGAGGCGATTTACTTATGGTAACCGAAAATTTATCCTTTTTAAAACAAAACTATCCAGAGCTAGTAAAGAAATTGGAAAACAGATGGAATAATCAACAAGAAACCTCCTGTAGCACAATTGAATCAAGAAAAGGGAAGCCGACTATACTAATCACACTGGATGAGCGCCATATGCTTGTCCATAGTAAATATGACCCTGAAAGAGAAGCAGAACAACTAATCGATCAAATTAATATCAATATTGACGATTATGAGCACGTGCTATTTTATGGTGTCGGGCTAGGCTATCATGTAAAGGAATTTTTAAAGAGGCATCCTAATTTTAATTTTTCTATTTATGAACCAAGTATAGATATTTTTCACGAGTTTATAAATGTACAGTCACTAAAAGAGCTCCCACTTCACAAAGCAAAAAATATCTTTGTCGAAAATTCGAACGAAGAGGGGAAGCTTTTTTTAGAACAGCTAACACATAATATCCGAGAGCGGATTCTGCTTATCGTCTTGCCTAGCTATCAACAAATATTTAAAGAAAAATTCGTGCTATTCTCTGAAAATTTTAAAGCGGCGGTTTCTTCTAAAAGACAAACTTTGTATGTAGACAGTGCTTTTAGTACAAGGTGGACATTAAATAGCTTAGTAAATTTACCAAAAACTGTTCAAACTCCCAATATATTAAGCGATGAATTTAAGCTTCGATTTCGCAATAAGCCCCTAATTATCGTATCAGCTGGCCCCTCTTTAGAGGACGAATATGAAAACCTTCGTTATATAAAAGAAAAAAAATTAGCTTATATTTTTGCAGTAGGTTCAGCAAACCGGGCGTTAATTGCACAAAATATTATACCTGATGCGGTTTGTACCTACGATCCTCAAGGGCATAATCATCAGGTTTTTGCAAGTATGATTGAACAAGGGATTGCAGATGTTCCTATGATTTATGGAACAAGTGTTGGTTATGAAACGTTAGAGATGTATCAAGGTCCAAAGCTACATATGGTTACAAGTCAAGACACGGTGGCAAAATATTATTTAAAAAATTCAAATGGTGGCGAAATGGATTTAGTTCAGGACGCGCCAACCATTGCCGCAGTTACCTTTCAGCTAGCGGCAAAACTTGGATGTAATCCTGTTCTGTTTGTTGGGCAAAACTTGGCTTTTAAAAATGAGCAGTACTACTCAAAGGATGTTGAGTACCAGCAAAAAAATCGTTCTATAAAGGTAGAAGAGAAGGATCGCCAATCCACTTTAGTTGTTGAAGACGTTTATGGAAACAGCATTGAGACGAATTCTTCTTTTAATAGTATGAGGGAATTCCTTGAAAACCAAATTAGCGAATATCCTAATATAGAAGTAATTAATACAACTAAAGGTGGAGCAGCTATACAAGGAACAAGCTTTAAACCTCTAGAAAAGTTGATCGATGGAGAATTAAATAAGGAAGTCGTGGATGAGAATTGGTATTTAGGTATTGAGAATAACTATGATATTAATTATCTACTTGAATGCTGTAAAAAAATTGAACGATCAATTGACCGGTTTCGAAAAGATTACAAGGAAGTTCGTTCGACTTTAGTAGAAATGCAGGCGAGTGTCGAAAGTAAAAAAACAGACAAGTTGACAAAAATTATAGAGAAATTCAACAAGTTAATGAAGAAATTCATTGGAAATGAAATCTATTCTTATTTTGTTCAACCGATTCTTCGGACCCAATTTCAAGCATTAACCATTAAAGCGGCAAATATTCGGAAGCTGACAAGTGAAATTGAGCGAGCAAAGTTGATTATAGAAGGGTATTTCCCATTTATAGAACAATGTAAACAAACGTTTGAATGTGTTTCTGCTAATATTTATAGAGTTCATTGGGAACTTTCAAATAAAGTTGAAATGCCGCTAAGTAAATTTTACGCAAGCGATTGTGGGGCTTTCCACTATATCGGAGAATGGGAAAAGCAAAACCTAACGGCTGGTTACTCTGTTGACTACTCTATGAAACAAATGAACGGAAGAAATAATGCTTCAGTAAGTTTTCGTTTTAAAGGAACTTCATTAAAAATTTTAGGTTCAATGAGAAGAGATAGTTCAAGACAAATAGAGATTACGATTGACGGAAACACAGAAAAGATTTCAGTAAGAAATTCAGAGCTACATAATTTTGAAACAGCAAATTTCAAGCAAGTCCTGTTTGAGAAGCATCATTTAAAAAATGAAGAACATCTTATTGAGATAAAAGTGTTAGATAAAGGAAATTTCGTATTCTCAGGAATAGAAACTGCTTCAGATAGCCGGATTAGCCATGTACATGAAGTGAGCAAAATTGAGGAATTAGAACTTGGCAAGAGAATTCGCTGCCACTATAAAGCTACATATAATAAAGTCGGTGAATTTTTAGGTTTAGGTGAAGAAACTAAGGAGTTTATTCCACCTGAGTCTAGCGCATTTCCCGATGGAGATTTTTACTTCATTATGGTTGATGAGGTTGCTGGTAAAAAGAAATTGATTGCTGATCGAAATGTGCAGCATAGTATTTCGTGGGATCGACTTTATGAGAATGGAATCGCAACTTCAAATGGAAAGGAAATATTTAAGGATAAGAAGAGTTACAGTTTAAAAGCTAAGTTAATGTCGGGTGGAATATCTCCAGACGATATAGATAATGATTGGGATAAGTATATTGTCAATGGTATTTTCTCAGCAAATATTCATCCAAAAGATGAATTTATGTGGAATGCTGGTAAAAAATTATATGGGTATCGTATTACCTCATGGACTAACTCTATCTTAAAAAATAATGTCAATAGAAGGACTAGAAGAACTCTTGAGGGAGAAAATTCTTTCGCTACAGAAATGGGGTCGAATACCAATTCAATCAAAAGCTATATTGGGTTTCGACCGCTACTATTAATTGTTGATACTGATTAAGTAAATGAGGATGATGATAAGTGCCAGGACTTTTTGGTTTTCATGATAACACCGAGGTTAAGAATGAGAGACTAATACATGATATAGAAAGAATACTGAAATATTCTGAGAATAACTATCTTGATGAAGTATTTATCCATAATGAAGTATGTATAGGTAGAGTGGCTAATGGGATATTAAATAAGGAACCGATGCCATATAAACATAGAGACTTGCTTATATGGCTCGATGGAGAAATATATAATTATGATGAAATGTTGGAACAACTTAATATTCATAATATAAGAAGTGCTGAAGCAATAATAGGAGAAATAATTTATTTAAGAAAGAATAATTTATTTGCAAAAGTTGACGGTGTATTTTCCGCAGTTATCTATGATAGTAAAAATAAAGAAATTTTACTTGTGTCAGACAGAAATGGGTTAAAAAATCTATATTATTTGGTTCATAATGAAAAGTTTTATTGGTTTTCAGAAGTAAAGGTAGCTAAAGTGTTAAAAAAATTTAAAATACAAATAGATAAGAATTCTGTAAATGTCTTTTTTGAAAAATATAATCGAGGACATTTAAATGGTGATAAGACCTGGGTTGAAAGGATTAAATTATTAGAAGAAGCAATGGTAGTGAAATGGTCTATTAAGCAAAAAAGAATTACATTTACAGAAAAATACTGGTCATACGATAATATTAGTATTTACAAAGAAGATACAATAAATAGAATAGAGGCAATAGAAGAATTATCTAGATTGTTTAAGAAGGCAGTTAAAAAGAGACATAGTAACAAAGAATCTATTGGATTATTCATAAGTGGGGGTCTAGATTCTAGAGCAATTTTTGCTGCAATACCTCATTCTTTTAGGAACAAAATAAATTTAATTTCTTTAGGGGAAAAAGGAAGTGCAGAATTAAAAATTGCTCGAATGGTATCAGCTTTAAGGGACTCTGAGTATAAGGAACATTTAATCTACTCAGGAAATTGGTTAGAAAAGAGATTACTTGGTTTATGGAAGGTTGATGGACATGTTTCCTTGTCGCATTTTCATCTTCAACTTTCGAGTATTGTTAAAGAAGAAAAACCATTCGATATTAATTTAAGTGGTTTTTTAGGGGATGCAATAGTGGGCGGATCATATATTCAAAGTGAAGAAAGAGGAGATTTTTTTAAAAATATCAGGAATAGGGGTCGTAGGAGAATAAATGAAGCAATGAATGCAGTGAGCCATAGTGTATTACACCGTTATCCGTTTCTTGATAATGATTTAATGAATTTTATACTTGCACTACCTCAAGAATGGATAAAAGGATCTAAGCTATACAATGAAATGTTATTAAATACTTTTCCGGAATATTTTATGTTTATTCCTTGGGAGAAAACAGGATATCCGATTTCACAAGAAAATCATTTTGATTTTAATTTTGATAAAAAAATGGTTGAATTTTATAGTTTTGGTGCACCAAATTATGGCACTCTTCTTAGGGAAGATAAAGAGAAAAAGTTAGTTGAATATATTTTGTTCGAAAATAAAAATAGAATATACAATAATTTTATTAATGAAAAGTATGTAAAGTATGAATGGGAAATGCATGTAAAGAAAGAAAAAAACTATTCCATAAATATATTGAAATATGTGTCATTTGAAATTTGGTTACAACAGTTGTTTGAGTCTAATTATATATCATTAGGATAATCTCCTAATGAGATAGTAGGTGAAAAATGGAATTGCTTTCAAATATTAATGGAAAGAAAATAGTAATTTTCGGGACTGGAAATTTTAGTAAAAATATCATAACTAGATACAAACTTTCTGTAAAATATTTTGTTGATAACAATACATTGAAATGGGGTAAGAAATTTTACAGAAAAGAAATAAAGAACCCCATTAAATTAAATGAGGAATGTAAAGATGAAATAAGGATCATTGTTGCTAGTGAAGCATTCCCTCAAATTGCTGATCAATTGTTAATGATGGGGTTTCAAGAAAATGTTCATTTCTTTAACGGAATTGATCTACTAATCAATTATCAAAATAACTATAGTACTTTTAAATCAAAGGTGAAGCATTTTATAAGAAATTATAAATTTCTAATTAAACTATACTATTTTTTTAATAGAGACTTTGATAGAGAATTAATAGCTACGTTCGAGGGGATCAATAAACCGAATATAAACGATTTTAGAAGAGATATACACAGAATAGAAAAAGGTTTACTAAATAAAAATAAAAAGTCAGTATTTGCTCTTGATTATATTGATAAAACAGTAAAAATCTATTATCAATTATCAACAAATAATACAGCTGATGAGAATTTGAAAAAATGGGCTTATGACGTTTTGTGTAAATATTTTGAAACGGTTAGATTAACATATCATCTTATGGGATTGAAAGAAGAGTTTATTGAAAAAACAAAAAAAACTGAGGGTGGAAGCTCAGAGCATATCCCTTATAAAAGAAAAAATATTGAGGCTCCCGTAAAGATAGAACAGTTGTATGCACTTTCGAAATATAGACGTTCAGTCCGTTATTTTGAGAAAAAGACAGTACCTAGAGAGATAATAGATGAAAGTATAAGAGTTGCTTTGCAATCTCCAAGCGCTTGTAACAGACAACCTTTTAAATTTAGAATTTTTGACGATCCGAAATTGCTTAAAGAACTTAAAAAATTGCCGTTAGGGATAAAAGGGTTTGAAGATTCTATTCCGGTTTTAGTTGTAGTTATAGGTGATCTATCATCTTATTTTGATGAAAGAGATAGACATTTAATCTATATTGATTCCTCTTTAGCAGTCATGTCGTTTATCTATGCATTAGAAACTCAAAAAGTTAGTTCTTGTATCTTAAATTGGGCAGATATTGAGGAAAGAGAAGTTAAAATGGAGAAATTATTGGGGCTAGAATCTTATGAAAGGCCGATAATGATGATTGCACTTGGCTACCCTGACCATGATAAACTCGTAGCTTATTCAGCAAAAAAAGAATTAGATATGATTAGGAGTTATAATAATGAATAAAAAGGTGATAGAGCTAACAGGCGTGAATTTTGTTAATAAAGGTGCAGAGTTAATGCTTCATGCCATAATCCAACAGTTTTCTGATGCCAATACATATAAACTGGTTTCTGACTTTACAATGGGCACTTTCGAACAAAGATCACAGCTAGGTTTGCATCAGAAGTTTCGAGTTAATCCATTAGGATATCAGTTTAGTGATGAAGGGAAAAGAACGGCAATAAATAATATGAAGAAGGATCAGGAAATATTTGAGCGTTTTTTTCATTCTCAGTTTAGTGAGGGATTAGGGTTAGTCGCACCAAATGAGATTGATGTTATTCTTGATGCGTCAGGATTTAGATATAGCAGTCAATGGGGAGACCATAAGACTCATTTGGGTGCTTTTTTATATGAGCAATGGAATAAAGAGGGGAAGAAAATATTCTTACTTCCACAAGCATTTGGTCCTTTTGAAACTGATGAGATAAAACAATCATTTTTAAAAATTGTTGAATCGGCAAGTCTTATCTGTCCAAGAGATGAAATTTCTTACAATAATATTATGGAGATTTGCCCGGATAATTTACAGAACAAAGTAAGAAAATTCCCGGATTTTACTTGTCTGGTTAATGGGAAAATTCCAACCACTAATGGTAAATCTGACCAAGTTTGTCTTATCCCAAACTTTCGAATGATTGATAAGACTAATTCCGAAACAGCTTCATGGTATATGAATTTGTTAATTAATATTGTGCAATTTTTAAAAGTTAATAATATAGAATTTTTTGTTTTAATACATGAGACAGGAAAAGATAACTTGATTTATGAAGAGATATGTAAGCAAATTGGTTTTGACATCCCTCTTTTAAGAGAAGGTGATCCTTTATATATAAAGGGCATTATTTCAAAGTCTTCTGCTGTAATTGGGTCAAGGTACCATGGCTTAATAAGTGCTTTAACTTCAAATATCCCTTGTATAGGAATAGGATGGAGCCACAAGTATGATGAGTTATTTAATGATTTTTATAATAATGATTATTTAATTAAAAATTTATCGAGCAAGGAAGAAGTAGAAAAAATACTTAATCGTTTCTTTTTTGATCAAGTTGCTCAGCAAAAATATTCTGAGGGAATGGAGAACGGCAATATAGCCTACCGTAGCAAAGTGAAAGAGATGTGGGATCTCATTAAAGAAGAAATACATCGTTAGTATTAAAAAAACAACATGTACATTGATGTTAGGAAAGAAATATATTTGTGGAGGTTATATCTTTGTGTAATAACCTGTCTAATGAATTATTAAATAAAGGCTGGATCCATAAAAGAACTATGTATCAAAACGTTTTTGAGAGTATAGAGAGGTATCGCAGCGTTAATTCCCCATCCATCTCGGTAATTGTCATTTCTTGGAGACTTCATAAGGATACCTTAAAGAGCTTTAAGATCTTGGAAAGCCAGAGAAAGCATAATTTTGAATTGATATTTGTTGATAATGGTGGTAACGAGGGAGAGTTTGCCGAATTAAAGCCTTATATAGATACTTATATAAAATTAAACATCAATACAGGAGCGTATTTGGCAAGAAATATTGGAGCTTTATTTGCCAATGCTCCGATATTATTTTTTTTGGAAGATGACGGAATACCTGATAGTGATTTGATTGAATCTCATATTGAGATGTTTAATAGTTTTGATGTTATTGCAGTTCGAGGAGTGTATCTTCCTAAGACTGAAAATCTGTTAAATAATAGGCAATTACACTATTATCATGGGAACACGATATTATCTTCATACTCTGACTTAGAAGGTAATTCCTCCTATTCTTCGGAAATATTTTATAAAGTTGGGGGCTGGAATGATAGCATTGAATTTGGCCATGGTGGAATAGAGTTAGCAATTCGCTTACTGAACTTAGAACCAGATAGGACCAAACAAGTGTATTCTCCAGCGTCCATTATATATCATGACTATGTTAAGGATGAATCTCATTTTATAAAAAAGTCTAGAAAACAGGAAGCCTCGTTGGAAGTTCTTAAAAACAAATATAAAAATTGGGATCAGTGTATAAGGGATTGGAAAAATGATTATTATCTGGGAGACAAAATAATAAAGAAGAAAGAGAAATCGACTCGTTATTATCTTATTCTAAATAGAGTATTGGAACGAAACAGTGATAAAGTAAATCAAGTGAATTTTGGGGTGATTCAAAGATACTCTGAAGGAACAGTAGTTATTAATAATCAGTCTAGATATAATGTGATTTTTGGAAGTGGGGAATATGGGAAGGAAGCTTTGAAATTTCTTAAATCACAAAATATTCGACTCGATTTTTTTACTGACAACGATAGTAATAAATGGGGTCAAGAAATTGAGGGCTTACTAGTTATTGATCCAAAGGATTTGAATCACAATCATTTTATTTTTATTGCATCTAGTTGGTTCTATGAAATTGCTGAACAATTAGAAAGAGATAATTTCAGAAGAGGTACTCACTTTGCAATTGTTAAATAGATTTCTAAAGGAGAGTCTTCCAAATGGAACATAATGTTAGTTCACTACCGATTATTAGTATTGTAATGCCAGTTTTTAATAGAGAAAAATATATTGCAGAGACTATAGAAAGTATTTTAAATCAAACGTATACTGATTTTGAGTTAATCATAGTTAATGATGGTTCAACGGACAAGACTAGAGAAATCATAGAGTCGTTTAACGATCCGAGAATAATTCTTATTGAGCATGGGGAAACAAAAGGTGTTGCAGCTGCTAGAAATACTGGATATTCAGTTTCGAGAGGGAATTTCATTGCGATATCAGACTCAGATGATATTAACTTACCACAAAGGTTGGAGAAACAATTAACGTTTCTATATACTCATGAGGATATTGATGTAGTATCTTGCTGGGTTAAAGAATTTGATGAACACAATAATAGTACAGAGCTGACAATGGATATAAATAGTCATTCTATCCGCTCACAAATGATTTTTAACCCAGGTGTCCCTGCGTTTATGATGTTTCGTAAAGAGAAAATAGGAAGTTTAAATTGTTTATATCATGATGAAACGTATAAGGCTGCAGTAGACTATCAATGGTACGCAAGTTTGCCTAATTCTATAAAAATTTCTTGTGTTCCAGAAGTTTTATATCTATATAGAAGACATTATGACCAAATTAGTACAAGTGGTTATTCGAATCAGCAGTATTATGCAAATATAATCAGAAAAAAGGAATTGGCAAAAATCGGGATAGAACCAACAGAGCATGAATTCACAATTCATTATAATGTTTCTTTAAGAAAATTTGGTTATTGCTTAATTCATTTACAAGATACATTAAGGTGGTTCGAAAAATTAAAACAACAAAATAATCTTATAAAATACTATTCAACAAAAGAATTTAATGAAATGCTTAATCGAATCTCTGAAAAGTTATTTGCGATGTCGAAAGAAATTGAAGTGATAAAAAATAAAAATAGAGATATTTTTATATGGGGAACAGGGAATCAAGGATTGCAGGATTTGGAGCTTTTGAAAAAGTATAATGTTGAAATTAAAGGATTTATTGATAGCAATTCATTAAAATGGAACGATGAGTTTGAAGGTTTTAAAATATTTTCTCCGGAAATTTTGAATGGAAAAACAAATATATTTGTTTTAGTTAGTTCAATGTATTGGAAGGATATCTATAATCAGTTAAATGAGTTTGGTCTTTCTGAAAGAAATGATTACACTACTTTTTCTAGAAGGTTGTGAAATGTTTATTAAAAAATCGACACTTGAGTCGATTTCATAATGTACCATCGCTAATTAAAAAACGAACAATATCATGTTTAATAATCATTTATATCTCCATTTACTCCTTAAAATAATGCGAAAGTCAAATGAACGTTCGTTTTTAACTTGAAGTGCGCAATTATGAAATGGACTCACTTATCTTTACGTTATAATAAATAATTGAATTTAAGGACAGGAGTACTAAATGATAGTATCTGTGTTGATAAATAATTTTAATAATGGCGTCTATTTAAGGGAGTGTATTGAGTCGGTTTTAAATCAAACATATAATGATATTGAAGTTATATTGTATGATGATGGATCGACGGATAATTCTTTAGAGATTGCAAGTCAATATAAAGAGGTAAAAATAATAAGTAGTTGTAACTATGGAAGTACAGCGAACTTTAATCAGGCAAATGCAATTTATCAAGCATATAAAATAGCATCTGGTAATATTATTTGTCTGCTAGATGGTGATGATGCTTTTGTGAGAGATAAAGTAGAATTAGTTGTTAAGGAATTTGAAGAAAATCCAGAAGTTATTGCAGTACAACATCTACTTTCTGAGATAGATAATAAAGGTAATTCAAGGAATATTATTAGACCTGTTTTAAAAAAAATTGACAATTATCGAGAACATTTAATAGAAAAAAAGGACTTCTTTCATTTATTTTCTTCAACAAGTGCCTTATCCTTTCGGAGGGATTTCCTAGGGAAGGTTCTGCCAATAAAAGAAGATCACCTTTCTCATATTTGGAGCGATTCAAGATTAATGTATTATGCAGCGTTAGAAGGTGAAATTGTTTTATTAAGTAACCCTTTAAGTCTTTATCGAATTCATGGGAATAATGATTCAACTCGGCGAGATAGTATAGAAGGGCATCAAGAATACACGAAAGAATTATATCAATTTATTAATCAGTTATTTCTGAAATACGAGTTGCCGCCTATAAATTATCAATACGAACATTTTTTAAGAAACACGTATTTTTATTCTATTTTAGATCGTATAGCGATACTTGAGTTTATGGACAATAATGAGGGAAGTAATTTTTATATTTGGGGTGCTGGTGAAGCCGGTCAATCCATTAACCTTTTTCTCCAAGAGTATAGTTATGAAATATGTGCGTTCATAGACAGTAATCAACAAAAACAAGGCCAAAAAGTTATGGGAAAAGAAATTATTAGTCCAAAACAATTATATTTAGCTGAGGATGTCAAAGTCATCATCTCACCCTACTACCATTACGATCTATTAACCAATCAGCTCCAAGAGAATGGGATGCAGGATAATGATTTTTTATATCCTTATATGAAAGACTAATTTTTTTGGGAAAGTAGCTTGGAAATAATCGTCTTGAGTAAACAGCGAATTGCAAACTTTTGAAAGAAGTGTTTGATAAATTATGAAAAACAAAATTTCAGTAGTCATTCCTGTATATAATGGAGAAAAGTATATCGCTGAAACCATTCAAAGCCTCCTTGATCAAACTAAGAAAGCAAACGAAATTATAGTAGTGAATGATGGAAGCACTGATAAGACAAAGGATGTTTTAGAGAATTTCTCAAAAGAATCAAACCTAATTTTTCATCATTTTTCTGAAAATAAAGGTGTGGCATTTACACGAAATTATGGTGTAAGTTTGTCTCAGGGGGACTGGATTCTTTTTATGGATGCGGATGATTTAGCAGAACCAAATCTACTGGAGCAATATTTTAACAAGCTGAATGAAAGTGATTCTGATGATTGGGTGCTTATTCACAGTGCTTATCAACAAATTGATGAAAAAGGTAGTTTGCTTAAAGGCGTACATCGTTTTAAACAGGTTCATTCACAAGATATATTAGGGTATCAATTGTTGAGGAATCATGTATATTTATCTGGAACGCTTGTTAAAAAAGATAGTTTTATTAAGTCATCTGGATTTAATCCTTCGTTGACACATTCTGAAGATTGGGATCTGTGGTTACGCCTAGCAGCGATAGGTGGATACGGATATGTAGATATTCCATTATTTAAAGTTCGAAGACACGGGAATAACACATCTGCAAATATTAAAGGTATGCTAGAAGGTGAAAGAAAAGTACTGGAGCAATATGATGTAGAGTATATAAAACAGGCTATCTATAAAAGAAGCCTTCCTGCCAATGAGAATAAAGTAGATTTTGTTAATATCCTTTATAGAATGGGGAAGTGGGACGATGGAATTAACATATTAAAAACTATAATAGATAGAGATCCAAGAATAATGAATAAAGTATGGTTTCTAAAAGGCATTTATTACTATCAAATTCAGGAGTATAGTTCTGCGCGTCAAAGCTTTACTGAGGCGTTAAACTATAATGCAAAGGATGGCGCATCTTTAAACAATCTTGCTGTAATGCATTACTTGTTGAATGATAGTGAAAAAAGTGTAGTTATACTACAAAAGGCTACGGAGCTATTTCCTGAGTTTCTTGATGCTAGTTATAATCTTAAAGAAGTCAAAAATCAAAGTGGAACAAATCTTAAAGTTACTATGCGTCAACTTCGCCCGGTACTTATACGCTATGCTTCTACTTAAAAGTTAACATAGGGAAGATTAGTGGTCTCCTAAATCAAAAAAATAAGTAAACGTTGAATAGAGCGAGCAGAAGGAGAAAGGATGGTTTCATTATGAATCACCAGAAGTTAAAAGTTATTTTTGCAGAAGCATTAGGTATTGAAGAAAGCCAAGTAACAGATACTCTAGCCTACAATACTATCCCTGAATGGGATTCAGTTGCTCATATGGCGTTGGTAGCTGAAATTGACGACCAGTTTGATATTATGCTTGATACGGATGATGTACTTGATTTGAGTTCCTTTGCAAAAGCAAAAGAAATTCTACAAAAGTATGATATTCGATTTGAATAGGTCCGATGCAAATGTTATTAAAGAATAAAGTAGTCTTTATTACAGGAGCTTCGAGAGGAATAGGACAAGCAGCAGCTCTTTTATTTGCGGAGCATGGCGCACGACTAATATTGCATGCTCGCAATGGAGCTTCTTTAACGGAGACAATAGAGAAGGTAGCGAAAGTTAGTTCAATTAGTCCGTATGTGCTGACCTATGATGTTAAGGATATTTCGAGCATAAAAAATAGCTTTAAGGCGATCAAGAAAGAGTTCGGCAGACTTGATGTACTTATTAATAATGCAGGTGTGATGAATGAATCGCTGCTTGGTTTGGTTAGTGATGAGCTTATAGGGCAAACAATGGAAACGAATGTACATTCTGTTTTGTACCATATGCAATATGCATCGCGTATCATGATGAAGCAAAAGGAAGGTTCTATTATAAATGTCAGTTCAATAGCAGGGACGAATGGCATTGAAGGAAATTCTGCTTATTCAGCTAGCAAAGCTGCGGTGATAGGTGCAACAAAATCGGTTTCGAAAGAATTAGCACCGTATCATATTCGAGTTAATGCGGTAGCACCTGGGTTTATAAATACGGATTTAATAGGTCATTATAAAGACGAAAGATTGGAAAAAGTGATCGAGAGTATTAAAATGAAGCGAATTGGAGAGCCGAAAGAAGTGGCGAACGTCTTTCTTTTTCTAGCGTCAGATTTATCTTCATATGTTACTGGGCAGGTGATCGGTGTAGATGGGGGCATGGTCGTTTAATGGCTCCTTATCTACACTTTTTTTATTTTTGGCCGATGAAAAAGAAGAATGGAGATTCTTTAGTCGCGATAGTTTAAAATCTAATATAATCCGTAAATAGACAGGTGAGAAATCGTGCATACATTTTGGAATAATTTCAGTGAATATAAGGATCGCGTTGCTGTAGTCGAACAGGTAGGTAAGGCATATACTTACAGTGAATTACAACAGGATATGGAGGGATTGCAAAAGAAAATAAGAGCTTCTTATAAACAACTAATTCTGATTTTGGCGAAAAACAACTATGAGTATTATTGTCTCTTATTTGGCTGTGCTTCAAAATAAAGATGCAGTTATGTTAGTTAATGCAGATCTGGAGGAAAGCCTTTTACAAACGATTATTGATTCGTATCAGCCGGCATATATAATTGGTGATGTTCATCATGAAGATTATAAGTCAATTGAAGCTGGTATTTTAAGAAGAAGTGTGGCTCCAGACTATGAGATTTTTCAAGATGTCGCTCTTTTATTAAGTACATCTGGTACTACTGGAAGCTTGAAATTTGTGAAATTATCATATGAAAATATTGCTGCTAATGCAAAATCGATATCCGAATATTTACATCTACAAACAGATGACAGAGGCTTGGTTAACCTACCCATCCATTATTCGTACGGTATTTCCATCATAAATAGCCACCTTCACGTAGGAGCATCCATTTTATTAACCAATGATAGCATCATTTCGAAAGAATTTTGGAAGTTTGTTGAAAATGAGAAAGCCACTTCACTGGCAGGGGTGCCTTATACTTATCAAACACTTTTGAGAATTGGTTTTCAAAAAATGGAGCTGCCTCATTTGAGATACTTTACTCAAGCGGGGGGAAGGTTAAGCGAAAAACACATTTCCGTTTATGCTGAGTATGCGAATAGATTTGCTAAAAAATTCTATGTGATGTATGGTCAAACTGAAGCAGCACCACGGATTAGCTATGTACCTCCAGAAGAGCTTCTTAACAAAATAGGAAGCATAGGAAAGGCGATCCCAAATGGAAAGTTAACGATTGATGAAGAAACGGGAGAATTAATCTATGAGGGACCTAATGTGATGCTGGGCTATGCCAAAGATTTTAACGATTTAGCAAGAGGTGATGAGCTAAACGGCAAGCTGCATACGGGAGATATTGCGGAAGTCGATGCAGATGGTTACTTTTACATTAAGGGCCGCATGAAGCGATTTATTAAATTATTTGGGCTACGGTTAAATTTGGACGAGATCGAAAAGCAGCTTGAAAAAACCTTGCGAAAGGACGTATTCTGTGTAGGTACGGATGATAAATTATTCGTAGTAACCGATGTGATGGACTTGAAGGATGAAATAAAGAGGCTAATTGAAGATTTATATAAGCTACATAGAAGTGCTTTTCAAGTTAAAGTGGTGGAGGATATCCCAAGACTAGCGAATGGTAAAGTAAATTATGTAGTGTTAAAGGAAATGATGTTATAGTGGAACCTTTTATGACGAAAAGTGCTGACAAACAGAATTACTTATTAGCAGAATTAAATGAGCTGACGAAATTTCATTATAGTCACTGTGAACCATATAAACAAATGCTAAGTAAATCGAATCATGCTTTAGAAGTAACAACCTTAGAGGAGATTCCTTTCTTGCCAGTTCAACTTTTTAAAATGCTGGCATTGCACTCCATTGCAGAGAACGATATTTTTAAGGTTTTAACATCAAGCGGTACAACAGGTCAGCAAGTATCAAAAATATATTTAGATAAAGACACAGCTAAGGCACAGACTAAAGCTCTTGTAGAAGTTATGACCCCCTTGCTTGGCAAGAAACGCTTACCAATGATTATGATTGACACAAAAAATGTTTTAAAGGACCGAAAATCATTTAGTGCTCGAGGGGCAGGGATTTTAGGATTTTCCAATTTTGGAAGAAGGCATTTTTACTTGCTCCATGATGATATGACGATCGATTGGGACGGTTTAAATGAATTTTTGGAACAACACAAGGATGAAAGGGTTCTTCTATTTGGCTTTACATTTATGATTTGGCAATATTTTTATCAAGCTACTTTAAGTAAAGGAATTAAATTAAATTTAAAAGACAGTGTGCTGATTCATGGTGGAGGTTGGAAAAAGTTAAAAGATCAGTCTGTTAGTAATGAGAGATTTAAGGACATGCTTTTCCAACAATTTGGTATTCAATCTATTCATAATTATTATGGAATGGTCGAGCAAGTCGGCTCCATTTTTGTAGAATGTCCAAAGGGGCATCTTCATACACCCGTTTATGCAGATGTTATTATAAGAGATCCCCTTTCTTTTCAGCCGCTTCCCTTTGGTGAACAAGGATTGATCCAAGTGCTGAGTACTTTACCAAAAAGTTATCCAGGGCACAGTTTATTGACAGAAGATTTAGGGACCATTCATGGTGAAGATGATTGCTCATGCGGTTGGAAGGGAAAGTATTTTTCTGTCGCAGGTAGAATACCAAAAGCAGAGCTACGCGGATGTAGTGATACATTCGCTTTCGACAAAAAGGTGGGGAAGACGATATGAGATTTTATTGGCCAGCTACCTCGGAAAGATGGCAAACCCAGATAGAGTCTGTTATCCAGATGAGGCCACTAAAACCATTTGATCAAAGAGTGGTTGCTTTTCTGCAATCATTATCAAAAACGATCTTAAAGGATCATACTTATCGAAGATACCCAGAATTAATTACACTCGCCTATTGGTTGAGAAGGGCGCATATCGAGGAAATGAAAGCTTCCTTTTTAAAAAGAGCTGACAATAGACTGTTACGGGCACGGGGAGTAGCATTGCATTTTGCCCCTTCCAATGTTGATACAATATTTGTTTACTCGTGGGTGCTTTCGATGCTTGCGGGAAATAATAATATATTGCGAATATCCGGACGTGAACAGCAGCAAACTGATCTGCTTATTGCGGCAATATTAAAAGAGATTGCTCAGCATCCAGAGGTTGCTAGTAGAACTGCAATTGTTACTTATGAACATAATGATGAAATTACCCGTTTTTTATCAGAGCGTTGTCATATCAGAATTGTTTGGGGCGGAGATGAGACGGTGCGGAAAATTCGTTCTATACCGCTGGCGCCATTAGCCACTGAGTTGGTTTTTCCCGATCGTTTTTCGTTGTCTGCCTTTGAGGCAAAGGAAGTCATTAATGCAAATGAGTCCGATATGAAAGAATTTGTTCATCAGTTTTATAATGATGGTTTTTGGTTTGCGCAAATGGCCTGTTCATCCCCTCGCTTGATCGCATGGATTGGAAGTCCAGATTTAATTGCCCTTGCACAAAAGCGTTTTTGGAACGAATTAAATGACCATTTAGATGCTCATCTGGAAGAGCTATCGGCAGCAATGCAGGTGCAGAAATTAACGACAGGTTATTTATTAAGTATTGATAATGAAACGACTTCTTTTATGCATCAACAGAATTTCACTCGTGTCCAATTGGAAGCTATTAATAGGGAAATGAAAGAAAGGCATTGCGGTGGGGGACTATTTTATGAATTAGAATTACCGAAATTAAAGGATTTAAGTTCTCTACTTGATGATAAGGATCAGACTTTATCCTATTTTGGTTTTACGCGAGAGGCGTTGATAGACTTTGCAAAAGCTATTGAAAATAGGAGTATTGACCGGATTGTACCTGTAGGACAGTCATTAGCTTTTGGAGGAGTTTGGGATGGCTATGATTTAATGATGCATTTTACTAGAGAACTTGTTATTAGGTGATATTATGCAATTTGTTTCTATTAAAGAAGAACATTTAGAATTAATTTTAAATTGGCGAACGAGCGAATTTGTAACAAGGTATATGTATACCGACATTGAGTATGATTTAGTAAAACAGAGAAGCTGGTTTGAGTCCATTAAAAAAGATCCTCACAGTTATTATTGGATTATGATTTATAGAGACGAGCCGATCGGACTTGTTTCCATAACGGATATTCATTCTCGTGATAAGAGAGCTCATTGGAACTTTTATATTGGGAATCCCAAGTTTAGTATGTTAGGTGGTTTTATCGGTCCGTATGTCTATAATTACGCTTTTAAAACGATGGGATTGAATAAGCTTGTAGGAGAAGTAATGGAAGAAAACGAGGGAGTCAGAAAGCTTCATTTGAAACAGGGTGCTAGAGAAGTGGGGTATTTGTCAGAACATATTTTTAAATATAACAAATATCATCATGTTTATATATATGAGATGACGAAAAATATGTGGGATACTTGCGGAAGCAAATTCTCTAACTATATTCCTGAAGTACAATAAATTTATTTGATAGGTGTGGCGGCTTATGAAAACAATTGTCATTATTCAGGCACGAATGGGTTCTTCTCGATTGCCTGGTAAGATTTTAAAGCCCTTAGGCAAAAAAGATGTTCTTTCATATGTGGTCGAGCGATGTGAAAAAATAGTCGGAGTGAGTGATGTAGTAGTAGCAACGTCCACCCTTGCACAAGACGATATTGTGGAAGAGTGGTGTAAACAAAAAGATATTGCCTATTTTCGTGGTTCGGAAGAACATGTCCTTTCGCGTTATGCGCAGGCAGCGGAACGATATAATCCCGATTATGTTATTAGAGTAACTGCTGATTGTCCATATGTTGATTTTCAATTAGCATCAGAGATGATTAGGAGAATGGAAGAATCTCCAAGTGATTTTATAAAAATTGGAGGGGAATTGCCAAGAGGGTTAGCAGTTGAATTATTCTCATTTACTGCACTGAAATATATTGAGAAGCATGGTAAGGAGCAGCGTCATAAAGAACATGTAACTTATTATGCGTATGAAAATAATCATGAGTTTTCATGGTCTTATGTAGCTCTACCTCAAGGGCTCAGCCATCCTCATCTTAGAATTACCTTAGACACAGAAGAAGACTATGAACTATGTCAGCAGATTGCTGAGCATTTCAAAGGGGATTTACTTGTACCTTCAGAAGAGGTCGTGCGCTTTCTTTTAGACCATCCTGAAATTGCGAAAATTAACGCTCATATCGAGCAAAAACCGGTTGTGTAGAGATGAATATTTTTTTTCGCGTAGATGCTTCGTTTACAATAGGAACTGGACATATGATGCGCTGTCTTACCTTGGCCAATTTTTTAAAGGAGAATGGAGCCAGGGTTACTTTTATTTGTGCTGAGCTAGCTGGTAATATGATCGATTATGTGAAGTCTTTCGGCTTTAAAGTGGTTGCTGTTAGTGGGAAATTTGAGTATGATGCCATGCGTACAGTAGCCATATTGAAGGAACAAGAATGTGATCTAGTGATTGTTGATCATTATCAAATAGACGAAAAATGGGAAAGTGTCTTAAAAAGTGAATTAAGTAAGTTAAAGCTTATGGTGATTGATGATTTAGCGAATCGCAAGCATGATTGCGATCTTCTTTTAGATCAGAATTACCAAGAGAATTTTGAGAGCAGATACGATACTTTAGTGCCTGAGCAATGTGAAAAGTTATTGGGACCTTCATATTTACTTCTCAGACCGGAGTTTTATAAAGAAAATAGGGTGCGGACAAATGCTCAGATTGGCAATATTTTAGTTTTTTACGGCGGTTCTGACCCGACTGGTGAAACGGTGAAGGCGCTGCATGCCCTTAGTAAATTAGTGTAGGGGGATGTCCAAATTCATGTAGTAGTTGGACTATCAAACCCGAAGAAAGATTCGATTGCAAAAATATGTAAGAAATCAGGCTTCCGCTATTATGAACAAATCAATTATCTTGCCGACTTAATGAGAGAGTCCGACTTGTCGTTGGGGGCCGGAGGTGTTACGATGTGGGAACGCTGCTATCTTGGGGTGCCTTCGATTGTGACGATTGTTGCTGAAAACCAACTGGAGTCTACCGTTGCAGCAGCTAAGTATGGAGCAATATGGAGTCTGGGCTGGCATGAAGGTGTAAAAGAAAGGGAACTTGTCGATATAATAAAGAGAGCAATGGAATCCCCTGAGAAATTAAGGGAGCTTTCAGCGAAATCAACATTACTCATGCAAGCAAATCGAAAGCATGAAATACACCCTGTTGTTAAAGCAATTATGGAGGTTGGAAATGGCGATTAATATTGGAGGGCGTCTCGTAGGTTCTGCACATAAGCCTTTTATTATAGCAGAAATGTCAGGGAACCATAACCAGTCTTTAGAAAAGGCGTTGCAAATTGTAGAAGCAGCAGCTAAGGCTGGGGTTGATGCATTGAAATTGCAGACATATACAGCAGATACTATGACTTTAGATATAAAAGAGGGAGAATTTTATATAGATAACCCGGAAAGTTTATGGAAGGGAACGTCTTACTATGACCTATATAAAGAAGCCTATACCCCATGGGAGTGGCATGAACCGATCTTTCGAAGATGTCAGGAGCTAGGACTTATTGCTTTTAGTTCTCCCTTTGATGAGACAGCAGTGGATTTTCTTGAAGAGCTTAATGTACCATGTTATAAAATTGCATCCTTTGAAAATACGGATATCCCTCTTATTGAAAAGGCAGCTTCTACTGGAAAGCCACTCATCATCTCTACAGGAATGGCAACAGTAGCCGAGCTCGATGAATCTATTCGTGCTGCCCGCACTGCAGGATGCAAAGATATTATTCTTTTAAAATGTACGAGTACTTATCCGGCTTCTCCTGAGAATTCGAATTTGTTAACTCTTCCTCACATGAAAGAGTTATTCCAATGTGAGGTTGGTTTATCCGACCATACGATGGGAATAGGAGTTGGCGTTGCGAGCGTTGTTTTAGGTGCAACTGTGATCGAAAAACATTTCACGACTTCTCGAGCTGAAGGTGGAACAGATGCTGCGTTCTCTATGGAGCCAGAGGAAATGCAAGCACTCGTAGAAGAGACTGAAAAAGCATGGCAAAGTCTTGGTCAAATTAGCTATGGGCCGACAAAGGCGGAGGAACGTTCGTTAAAAGATCGCCGTTCATTATATGTTGTCAACGATATAAAAGCAGGTGAAATGTTGACGAAGGACAATATTCGTGCTATCCGACCAGGATTTGGTCTGCCTCCCAAGCATTACAAAAATGTATTAGGAAAACAGGCGAAAGTAGATGTGAAAAAAGGAACCCCATTATCGTGGGACATTGTATAAAGTAAGGTGGGACTAAAATGAACGTGTTACTTACTGGTGGAGCTGGATTTATCGGCCGTGCCGTTGCGAAAAAACTACTCTCAGATGGGCATAAAGTTTGGATTTTAGATGATTTGTCGAATGGGCGTGAAGAGAATATCGCAGAATTTAAACAGGAACTTGAACAATTCATCATTGGGGATATTAAAGATGAACCGTTGCTGAAAGAGATATTTTCCAAGAACTCTTTTGATATTTGCTATCATCTTGGTGCGTCCATTAATGTCCAAGATTCAATCGATGACCCTCGTACAACTTTTAATAATGATACGGTTGGAACTTTTTACATACTGGAACAATGCCGAGAGTATAACGTCAAGGTCGTGTTCATGAGTACATGCATGGTTTATGATCGTTGTTTTGATGAGACAGGAATTACGGAAAAGCATCCTATTAAACCAGCTTCACCTTATGCTGGTTCGAAGATTGCTGCCGAGAATATGGTATTGTCCTATTATCATGCTTACGGCTTGCCGACTGTGGTGATACGACCTTTTAACACATATGGTCCCTTCCAAAAAACAGGAGGCGAAGGTGGTGTAGTCGCCATTTTTATTAAGAAGAAGCTTGCTGGTGAGAAGTTAAGCATTTATGGCGAAGGTACGCAAACAAGAGATCTTCTTTTTGTAGATGACTGTGCTGATTTTGTTGTCCAAGCAGGTTATTCAGAGCAGGTTGATGGAGAAATCGTCAATGCAGGCCTTGGTAGAGATATTTCAGTCAATGATTTAGCGAAATTAATTGTTGAAGACTCAGCAAGAATTGAACATGTGGAGCATATCCATCCTCAAAGTGAAATTCAAAAGCTACTGTGTAACTATGATAAAGCAAACAAACTTTTAGGATGGCGGCCAAAAGTAAGTCTCGAAGAGGGATTGCGCAGAACTGAAGATTGGATTAAAACGAGTCACCTTATTTAAGGGTGACTTTTTTTGGAGGAGACATTATGACACTTGCTATATTTGGTGGTCAACCAGTGAGAGCTAACTATTTATCCTATGGCCAGCAGTGGATTGATGAAGAGGATGTTCAAATCGTTGTCGATACATTGAAGGGAGCGTTTATTACGCAGGGGCCTGCAATCGAACAATTTGAACGCACTGTTGCCGAATATGTCGGCGCAAAGTATGCAGTTGCCTTTTCTAATGGGACAGCAGCTTTGCACGGAGCTTGTTTTGCAGCCGGAATTGGGAAGGGTGACGAGGTGATTACTTCCCCTATTACCTTTGCAGCCAGCAGTAATTGTGTTCTTTATTGTGGGGGAAGACCGGTATTTGTTGATATCGATGAACGCACGTACAATATTGATCCCCAAAAAATCAGTAGGGCCATTACCGAGAGTACAAAAGCGATTATTGCTGTTGATTTTACGGGACAACCTGCGGATATGGACGCTATTAGAGAAATAGCAGCAGAACATAAGCTAGTTGTCATTGAGGATGCGGCCCATTCATTAGGTGCAAGTTATAAAGGTCAAAAGATAGGAAAGCTCGCAGATATGACGATGTTTAGCTTTCATCCAGTCAAACACGTGACAACTGCCGAAGGAGGAATGATTGTCACGAATTCGCAGGAGTATGCAGAAAAATTAAAACGTTTCCGTTCGCATGGGATTACCAACCATCATTTATCTAAGGATGAAGGTCCTTGGTATTATGAGATGATTGAGTTAGGCTACAATTATCGTTTGACCGATTTACAGGCAGCTCTAGGTGTTTCGCAAATGAAGAAACTCGATTCTTTTATCGAGAGACGAAGAATGATCGTTGCTAATTACAACAAAGAATTTTCTAAACTTGACGGTGTGCAAATTCCCTATCAGTTGCAGTCAACGGATTCAAGCTGGCATTTATACATGCTCCAGTTGGATTTATCGAAGTTTAAGGCTGGACGAAGAGCTATTTTTGAAGCTCTTCGGGCAGAAAATATCGGTGTACATGTCCACTATCTGCCCGTTTATCACCATCCATATTATCAGGGGTTAGGGTATGAAAAAGGTCTTTGTCCGATTGCGGAAGAATGGTACGAATCTGCCATAACGATTCCTCTCTTTCCGAAAATGTCTGATGAAGATGTGCAATCAGTTATAAAAGGGGTGTCGAAGGTCCTAAGCTACTATTTATTAGATTAAATGATTCCTAAAATAAACAAAAGAGGTTTAACAATAACTCATTGTGTCCGATATAATAATTAGGATAAAAATGAGGAGTTGTTCTTATGAATATTGGAGGAGTTTCCCTTACTGCCAATTCATCTTCTCTTACAGCTTCTACTGGTTTAAAGGAGACACCAATTAACCGTACAGGGCGAGTAAGACAATCAGAACAACATCACGACAGACATCAGGATAAAGTAAAAGAAGAACATAATGGCAAGCTTTCAAAAGAAGAGGTAGAACATATCGTAAAAGGGATGAATGAATTTTTGCAACCGAAATTCACTTCGGTCGTCTTTAAACTGCATGAGGATCTCGATCGTTATTATGTAGAAGTCATTGATAAAGAGACGAAGGAAGTAGTGCGAGAAATCCCGGATAAAGAAATATTGGATATGTATGCGAAAATGACAGAATATCTAGGTCTGTTTATAGACAAAAAGCTGTAAATAGGAGGACAAGATCATGGTAAGTACTATTAGATTTTCAGGGATTGCTAGTGGAATGGATACTCAATCCATCGTTGATTCACTCATGCAGGCTCAAAGAATACCACTTGATAAATTAAATCAAAAAAGGCAAGTCATTGAATGGCAGCGTGATAGCTATCGTGAGATGAATAAATTGTTAGACGATTTTAGCAATTTTATCTTTGATGGAATTTACAGGCAAGCGAATATGCTAACAAGGTCAGCGGTTAGTTCCAATTCAGATGTTGTTACTGCAAAGGCAGCTCCTAATGCTGGGACGATTTCGTACAAGCTCGAAAATGTGACGATCGCAACGGCAGCCAGAATGCAAAGTACGGCAGCTGTAAGTAAAGATGGAAAAATTGATTCTACTAAAAGCTTATGGTCGCAAAGAGATAAGCTAGAAGGGTTTACTTGGAAGCAGGAAGAAATCACAAGTAATTTTAAAGTACCTGAAAAAGGTGCAACAGATTTTCAGCTTACAAAGGGTGCTGTCTCTGAAACATTAAATCTTAATGCTAATGGGAAATTAGAAGTTAAGAATGCAGATGGAGAAGTGCAGGAGTTTGACGTAGTAGTGGGAAGTATTCCGGAAACGAAGGATGCGAACACGGTCTACATTGATGAAAATACTGGAAAAATGTCCTTCGGAACCAAGCTAGAAGGCGATAGCAGTTTTTCTGTTAGTTACAATCATAACTACTTAGAATTTAATATTGAAACGTACAAAGAAGACGGCTCTACCAACAAAAGAGATAGTGATTTCAAGATCGCTGGAAATGTAACTTTAGATAGCATGCTAAGTCAAATCAATAGTTCTAACGTAGGCGTTAACATGTTTTATGATAGCCATACAGATCAAATGGTTGTTCAAAGGAAAGATACAGGGAATTTAATAAATAGTGAAGGTAAGTCGATTAATTTTACAGGGGCTTCAGCAGACTTTTTTACACAAGCATTGAAGTTAACTGAGGAACAAGCTGGTTCAAATGCTAAATTTACGATTAATGGTTTGGAAACTGAACGTGCTTCCAATACATTTACGATGAGCGGTGTCACATTTACGCTGCACAATAATTCGGTAGCAGGCGAATCGACTTCCGTAACAGTCGGCACGGACACTGATGCAATCATGACCACGATAAAAGACTTTGTCAATAAGTACAATGAGTTACTTGATAAAGTAAATGGGAAGTTGACTGAAGAAAAGTATTCTTCTTTTACACCTCTTACACAAGAGCAAAAATTAGCGATGTCTGAAAAAGAGATTGAGCAGTGGGAAGAAAAGGCAAAAAGCGGCTTGCTGCGCAGAGATCAAATTTTAGACAGTGCGATGACAACGCTGCGCAATAATTTGTACTCTGAAGTGAAGTCTAACGAGGTTACATTAACGGATCCGAAATTCAACCAATTAGCAGAGATTGGTATTACGACAACGAAAAATTATATGGATCGTGGTAAGCTTGAAATAAATGAAGATAAGCTGAAAGCGGCTATTGAGGAAAATCCGGAGGCTATTTTCCAATTGTTTATGGCAGACGGTCCAACATATGAGGAGCAAGGTTTAGCAAGACGTGTGCGTGATACGCTTTCAAGCACCGTGAAAAAGATTGAAGAGCGTGCAGGGAATGTTTTTAAAACTGAAGATAATTATACATTAGGTAAACAGTTAGGAAGAGTAAAGGATGATATTTCCCGACTTGAAGACCGCTTGAAAATGGTGGAGAATCGCTACTGGAGCCAATTTAATGCGATGGAAAAGGCGATGCAAAACCTAAATAATCAATCGAATATGTTACTTTCTTATTTAGGCATGGGAGCACAACAACAATAAGTTTATAGAAGGTGATAAAGAAATGGCAATGAATCAACCGCATCAAGCGTATAAACAAAATTCAGTTAATACGGCATCACCTGGAGAATTAACATTGCTTCTATATAACGGCTGTTTAAAGTTTATTAAACTGGCAAAAAAGGCGATCGAAGACAATCAAGTTGAACAGCGGAACGAAAATTTGCTTAAAGCTCAAAACATCGTGCAAGAGCTAATGGTAACACTTAATATGGATGTTGAAGTGTCCCATAATCTATTGCAAATGTATGATTATTTGCATAGGAGACTTGTTGAGGCTAATTTAAAGAATGATGCACAAATCCTTGAAGAAGTTGAGGGCTTTGTAATGGAGTTCCGTGATATGTGGAAGGAAGTTATTCAATCAACAAGAAAACAATATGCTGAAAGTGGCAAAGCGTAATGAGAGAACTTGACCAATTCATGACTGTCTCAAAGGAATTAAAGACTTTGCTTGAAGGTGAGTTTTTAATTGAACAGCGGGAAGAGCAGATTGAGAAAATGGATGAATTACTTGAGAAAAGGCAAAATTTCTTAAATGAACTGTCCGATCTTTCACATCTGAATGAGGAAACAAAGCTGGAGTTGGCGCGTCAAGAACAGGAAATCCAGGCTTTAATGGAACAAAGAAAGAACATGATAAAGCAGGATATAAAAACACTTCAATTAAAGAAACAAAAAAATGAACAGTATGCTAATCTATATGAAAATTTGTCTGTAGATGGCATGTTTCTTGATAAGAAAAAATAACATTCACCGTAGAAGCATGGTGAAATCGGAGGTTCCAAATGGACGTCGCACGATTATCAATGGCTTTAAGCCAAGGGCAGACAAGTCAACAAGCATCGATCGCCCTTTTGAAAAAGACGATGGATATGGCAGAAGGAAATGCAACGGATTTTATTCATCAAATGATGGGCAGTGTTGATGTACAAGCATTACAACATGCTGCTCAGCCCCATCTTGGTGGAAATATTGATATAAAAGGTTAAACATAAATCGGCCCTGCAAAGGGTCGTTTTTTAATTTATAGAAAGAAAACCATACGCTAGGCGTATGGTTCCGGGTAGCTTTCAGCGGTGTATTAAAAAAGCCCCTCTTAGTGCAAAAATAAATTTTGGTTCGCCAACCAAATTTATCTAGCTAGGAGGGACCTTTGTGTCGTCTGATGTTAACAGTTTAGCACATACAAAATGGAATTGTAAGTATCACATTGTCTTTGCACCAAAGTACAGAAGACAAATTATCTATGGAAAATACAAAAAGAGTATTGGAAAAATTATCCGGGATTTGTGTGAACGAAAGGGTGTTGTCATTCATGAAGCAAATGCTTGTTCCGACCACATTCATATGTTAGTGAGTATCCCACCAAAATTAAGTGTGTCTCAGTTCATGGGTTACTTGAAAGGAAAGAGCAGTCTCATGATTTTCGATAAACATGCCAATTTAAAGTATCGATATGGAAATCGAAAATTTTGGTGCTGTGGGTTCTATGTAGATACAGTAGGTCGAAACAAAAAGCAAATACAAGAATACAATCGAAATCAGCTAGTAGAAGACTACCGGGCAGACCAGTTAACATTGTTCGAAGAGTTTGATCCGTTCACAGGAGAAAAAATAAAAAGAAATAACGAGATTCTTTAGAATTGGTGAGTGAATGTGGTGCAAAAGGGAGACCATTTCAGTGGGCCTTTAATGCCAAGGCCGGTAAGAGAGGCTTTCAGCCGCAGAGCAAACCACCAGTTTACACTGGTGGTTTTGATTTCCGTTCTTCTCTAACGAACTACGATAAGTCAAGCGGAGGTGCTAGCACCATTGTTTTCCTATATCGAAAGAACTGGACCTTTTAAGACGTAAGCAGCTTTGGTTGAATGTCCGAATGACCCTGCTATTCGGACAGAAAGTGCAAGGTGCTCCGGTTGAATGTCCGAATGACCCTGCTATTCGGACAGTAAACGCAAGCAGCTCCGGTTGAATGTCCGAATGACCCCTCTATTCGGACAGAAAGTGCAAGCAGCTCCGGTTGAATGTCCGAATGACCCCTCTATTCGGACAGAAAGCGCAAGGTGCTCCGGTTGAATGTCCGAATGACCCCTCTATTCGGACAGAAAGTGCAAGCAGCTCCGGTTGAATGTCCGAATGACCCTGCTATTCGGACAGAAAGCGCAAGGTGCTCCGGTTGATTGTCCGTATATCCCCTCTATTCGGAAACAGAGCATGCAAAAAACAAAAAAGTCGGTAAAAAGTCCGAATGGAAATATACACAAAACTCGCAATTTGTTCAAACTGATGCAATTTAACGAGATCGAAATCAATTCGGTTGTGTTTTAGGTTTTCTCATTTTTGTTCTTGAAGGTGAGTTGCAGTTCTTTATTTCACGGAGTATCTTTGCGGTCATAGACAAAGCAAGAAATAGGGCATGCATTTCTTCCTTCACAATTTCGACAAACTTTTTAAACCTTTTTCACTGTTTTAGCAGGAGTTTCTTGGGTTAAAATAGAAATATAATATATAGTCTTTTTAAAGGGCTATATATCACATCTTTTGTTGTCTGAGCCGTGACGGTAACCGGGCTGCAAAAGGATTGATAGGTGAAGGATAATCAAAAAGGAGGAGTTCACTTATGAATTTTAACGTACGAGGAGAAAACATTGAGGTAACTCCAGCAATTAGAGAGTATGTTGAAAAGAAAATTGCTAAACTCGAAAGATATTTTACTGAAACTCCTGAAGCAAATGTCCATGTTAATTTAAAGACCTACAATGACAAGAGATCTAAAGTAGAAGTAACGATTCCGATGCAGAGCCTTGTGTTACGTGCAGAGGAAATTCATGATGATATGTATGCAGCGATTGATTTAATCACAGATAAATTAGAACGCCAAATTCGCAAACATAAAACAAAAGTAAACCGCAAGTTCCGTGAAAAAGGCGGTGTTAATACACTGTTTGCAAGCTTTGAAGAGCCGGATGCACCTGTGACTGAAGAAGAGCAAGAAGAATTAGAAGTTGTTCGCCAAAAAAGCTTTGATTTAAAACCGATGGATAGCGAAGAGGCTATTCTGCAAATGAATATGCTAGGTCATAATTTCTACGTTTTTACCAACGCGGAAACAAACCTTACGAATGTAGTGTACAAGCGTAAGGATGGCCGTTACGGTTTAATTGAAGCTCAATAATGATTCGTTATCTGAACCGCATTCCAAAGTAAATGGAATGCGGTTTTTTAGAGTGGCTTTTAAGATGATTTAAGATGCACAATGATCTCGCAAACCTCCGTAATTCATGACCATGTTTCTTTGATAAGAACTGTGCTCCATAAAAAATGTGATTGGATTTCTTAAAAAAACAAAAATTGTGAATTTTCCACTTGTCTATTACAATATGAGTATACGAATCTTTCGTATTTCGGAATATAGTTAACACTAAAAAATGCTGGCTGTTATCTTCTGGCACATCTATAAAACCTTGGGAGGATATAGGCATGACACGGGCTAGATGAATGTTTGCAGGCAGCTTGTGTGCTTTTCAAAATAATAAGGAAGGCTCTTGTCACCAATTTTGGTTGGATAGTACGCATTTCGAAACAATTTGCGTCATATTCTGAAAACAAGGCCTACGACAAAGGGGGATATATATGAAGTTTGATTTTTTAAATTACCCATATCAATCGCAGCGAATGGCTGTATTTGCCAATAGAGGAATGGTCGCAACCTCGCAGCCGTTAGCAGCACAAGCAGGCCTTGATATATTGAAAAAAGGTGGGAATGCAATTGATGCGGCGATTGCTACGGCAGCGACATTGACCGTTGTGGAGCCGACATCGAATGGAATTGGCAGCGATGCGTTTGCCCTTGTGTGGACAAAAGGAGAGCTGCATGGATTAAACGGTAGCGGCCCTTCGCCCAAATCGATTAGCATCGAGGCTGTCAAAGAAAGAGGCTATGAAAAAATGCCGACCCATGGCTTAGTTCCAGTTACTGTGCCCGGCGCTCCATCAGCTTGGGCTGAATTATCACAGCGTTTTGGCAAGCTGTCTCTTCAAGAGGTGCTAGCACCTGCAATTGATTACGCGGAAAATGGTTATCCGCTCACACCGATACTCGGAAAATATTGGGAGCTTGCTTATCGTAATTATAAGCAAAAACTAACGGATGAGGAATTCCAGCATTGGTTTGAAACTTTTGCTCCAGATGGGAGAGCACCTAAAATCGGGGAGATCTGGAGATCGGCCGGTCATGCATCAACGCTTCGTTCGATTGCTGAAACGAACGGGGAAAGCTTTTATCGCGGTGAATTGGCTGAGAAAATGGTCCAGTTTTCGAAAAAATACAATGGTTTTCTCGCTGAGGAGGATTTCGCCGAGTATAAGGCTGAATGGGTGCAGCCTATTAAGGTAAATTACCGTGGCTATGATGTGTGGGAAATTCCGCCTAATGGTCAGGGCTTGGTCGCTCTTTTAGCATTAAATATTGCCAAAGGGTTTGAATTTAATGAGAAGGATACAGTTAATACGTATCATAAACAGATTGAGGCAATGAAGCTTGCCTATACAGATGGCAAAGCATTTATTACTGATTCAAGGGATATGCCTGTAACGGTTGAAGAGCTGTTGTCAGATGCCTACGGGAAATCACGAAGAATGGAAATAGCTGAGCAGGCACTTGCTCCAACTCCATATCAACCTCCGCGTGGGGGCACCGTTTATTTGGCAACTGCTGATGGTGAGGGGAATATGGTTTCTTTCATTCAAAGCAACTATATGGGCTTTGGTTCCGGTCTTGTCGTCCCTGGTACAGGTATTTCCTTGCAAAATCGAGGCCATGATTTCTCCCTTGATCCGGAGCACCCTAACGCATTAAAACCAGGAAAGAAAACCTATCACACCATTATTCCAGGATTTTTGACAAAAGGTTCTCAGGCAGTTGGCCCTTTCGGGGTGATGGGAGGATATATGCAGCCTCAAGGTCATATGCAGGTCATAATGAATACCATTGATTTTGGATTGAACCCACAGGCTGCTTTAGATGCGCCACGTTGGCAATGGATCGGGGATAAAAGAATTCAAGTTGAGCCAAGTTTTCCGAATCATATTGCACAAGCACTTTTGCGGAAGGGTCACCAAATTGAAGCAACTGTTGATACAGGTGGATTTGGTCGTGGTCAAATTATTTGGCGCGATCCGGACACTGGTGTATTAATGGGGGGGACGGAATCGAGGACAGACGGATCGATTGCCGCGTGGTAAACTGGAAAGGAAGGTTTGTGGCCGCGGAAAGGCCGCAAGCCATCTGAAAAGGGAGACATTGAAAACAATGAAGCAACTACACATTTTTATCGCTTTTTTTCGCTCTGGGATTTTAGGGTACGGTGGCGGTCCATCAGCAATCCCGCTTGTACATAAAGAGGTAGTCGATAATTTTAAATGGATGGATTCAGATGAATTCGGAGATATCCTCGCTCTCGCTAATGCCCTCCCAGGGCCAATTAATACAAAAATGGCGGGCTATATTGGTTATCGTGTTGGTGGAATAGTAGGAATGCTGAATGCTATTCTTGCCTCTATTGTTCCGACGATTATTCTCATGATCCTTCTGTTAACAGTTTTAAATGCATACAAGGACCAGCCTTGGGTACATGGCATGTCTGTAGCTGTTGTACCCGTTGTCATGGTGATGCTTGGCACATTAACTTGGGATTTTGTGAAAAAATCGACGAATTCAAAGCTTGGCATGAAGTGGGCTATTATATTTATTATCGTTAGTATTATTGTGTTGGAATTTTTGCATATTCATCCGGCTATTATTATCGTTCTTTTATTAGTAGCAGCGTTATGGAAAAAGGATTCAGCAAATAAGGAAAAGAAGGAGGCGGAAGGAGCATGATTTATTGGCAGATCTTCTTAGCTTTCTTCATTCCAGGGATTCTTGGATACGGTGGTGGTCCGTCTTCAATCCCGTTAATTGAAAATGAAGTGGTCGATCGTTACGGTTGGTTTACCGTAAATGAATTTAGTGAAATGCTCGCACTGGGAAATGCGTTGCCGGGCCCTATTGCCACGAAAATGGCGGGTTATATTGGTTACCAGCAAGGGGGAATTCTTGGTTCCATCGTGGCTGTTTTTGCTACAGTTGGTCCTTCGCTTATTCTTATGATTACCCTTCTTGGTCTATTAATGAAGTATAAGGAATCACCAAAAGTGAAATGGATGACCATTTATATTCGACCAGTCATTGCCGTATTACTAGGGATTATGACGTATGATTTCTTTTTCTCATCCTATGAAGGAATAGGGATTGGACAGACACTCTTTATCGGCGGATTGAGCTTTGTCTTAATGGAAAAAATGAAGGTGCATCCTGCCTACGTAATCGCCGGAGCACTTGTTTACGGAGCCTTAGTAATTGGCTAGGCTCTGCATACGGTTATTCTGCTAACCATTGTTGGAAATGGTGAGAAACTACAGCGCTCTTAAGGGCGCTGTTTTGAATGGCTGAACTTATTGTGCTTTCGTCGGAAGGAATGTGCGAGTTTTATAATTGATTGCGCAAGTTTGTTAGGAAGAGCCTTGGATGAGAATGCGCCAGTTTTGGCGATAATTGCGCCAGTATCAAGTGGGGATGCCCTGTATAGAGTAAAGGTGCTGGTTGTTCAGGTGCAAATCTCGTCATTGCTCAAGTGAAAACGTGCCAGCTTCAGAAGCAATTGCGCTTATTTCGCGAGTAATGGCACACTTTTCTCCTTTACTACCGTGGTAGAACCATCGCAATTCGTTCAGCTTACGCTTTCAGGGGCTTCGCTTATCTTTGGAAGGAACGGACAAACGGTAAAAGAAGCTGGGACATAACTAGCTTTTAATCATGAGAAAGGTGAATTTGAGTACGCTCAAATTCACCTTTCTCTATTTGTATGTATCAAATTCCTCTATTCCCTCACCGCATTCCTGTTAAAGAATGCGGTTGATTTAAATTATCTTACAATTTAAATTTACTTAATTCCTTTTGCATGGTTTCGGTCATTCCTCGCAGTTTTGCGACCATTTGGCTGACTTGTTCGAAGGCTTCCAGTTGATCTTCAGTTGAAGCAGAAATTTCCTCCGTACCTGCGGCTGTTTCTTCGGTAATAGCAGAGATGTTTTCCACTGATACCGTTACTTGATTGCTCATTTCATTCGATCTTTCTATGCTGCGGACAAGCTCTTCAAGCTTTTCTTGAATGGATGTAACGTCCGTCGCAATTGTCTCAAAGGCATGCTCAGTCTCTATTTTTGCCTGATCTTGCTGTGTCGATAATTCATGACCAAGATCGGTTGCCTTTACGATGCTTTGCAGACCGTCCATGATATTCGATACCATACTTGTAATTAAATGGGTTGCTTTTGTTGAATCATCGGCAAGTTTGCGAACTTCATCAGCAACGACTGCAAAACCTTTACCTGCTTCGCCTGCTCTTGCCGCTTCAATGGCAGCATTAAGGGCAAGTAAATTCGTCTGTTCCGCAATTTCGCGCACGGATTGGGCAGCGGTATTAATCTCATCAGTAAATTGAGTGAAATCTTGAACAGAGCGTGCAATCTCCTCTGTCGAAAGAGAAAGACGCTGGGCGATTTCCCCTTGTTTTTCGAGAGATTCACGGCCTTGTTGAACCGATTGAAAGGCGCTTAAACTCGCTTCGGATGCAAGTCTGCTCTCATCCTGAACATGGAGGAAATCTTGGCTCATGCTGGCCATCAGTGAAGCAGTGGACTGAATATCCTCAGAAATTGATTCACTTCCTTTTGCCAATTCCTCTGTGGATGCGGCAACTTGAGTACTCACATCTTGCAGTTTTTTCATTTGTTCGGAAACGTCTTTTGTAAAGGTTGTTACCTCGTCACCGATTTGATCAATCGATTGAACGGTTCCACGCAAATGACTAATCATGGAGGCGAAAGCAGCATTCAACTGTTCAATCTCAAATTTGCTATTTGCATTTTTGTCTGATAATTCAATTTGGCTGCTTAAATCCCCGGCAGCAATTTGGTTGGCTACTTCAACGACACTATTTAACGGTTTCGTGATTTTTCTCGCCACCAACCATGAAGCAACGACGGATAATAGAATCATAATCACTATACTTATGCTGGAAAATATCACGACATAATTTATTTTCCTTTCGGTTTGTTGCAGCATTTCTTGGTACCATTCATCCGTCAACCTATCAAGGAGATAAATATCATTTAAAATTCCAGATGTTCGAAGAGATTGTCTTTTAACAGTTGGAACATCATTTTGCTCGAATGCTTCGTTTGACTCTGTTGAAAGCGCCTCGAACTTCTCCTTCGCTTTTGCTAAAATTTGTAGCTGTTCTGCCTCCGTCATTTTCGCTTCTAGATCTTCAAAGCGAGTGTGAATTTTTTCGAATGTATTTAACGCTTCTGTTTTATTTGCTTCAGATGCATTGTATGTGTAATTGGAGAGGGATTGCTTAACAGCTGCTAGTTCTCCGTTTAATTGCTCTACCTCTAGGAGGATTTGTACATCATTTTCACCAGAGCTTTGGATATTGATTAATTGAACAATCATCGTTGAAATGACAATTACCGCTAAAATTAAAGGAATGATAGCGATAGTTAGTAAACGTTCTCTCAGTCTCATAGTCTATCTCCTTTACTCCGCTTCAACGGTTATTTCCCCTGAAGTAATTTTTTTCGTTACATCTTCAAGTAATTGCTGTTCTTCTGGTGTTAGTGTTTTTAAGCGAATTTCTGCTAGGCCGACTCCGTCCTCAGCTAACCCGAGTTGGAAAGAGGAAGCCTCAATTTTTCCGTTTTCATGAAGTGTTTTGGCAATATCATAAACCGCTTGATCGACTTTTTTAATCATCGATGTAACCACGGCTTTTTCTGCAACAAAGAATTGGTCGATATCTACTCCTGCTGCATAAATATTGTTTTCCTCAGCAGCTTGAAGGGAACCGTATCCTGTAAACCCGGCAGCGTGATATATAAAATCAGCGCCTTTTTCGATTTGAGCAAGAGCTAAAGTTCGGCCAAGTTCCGCATCATCAAATGTACCAGCAAAATCGACGAACACTTCAGCATCGGGCTTTACATATTTAACACCTTGAATAAAGCCCGCTCTAAAATGATGAATAACAGGAACGTCAACACCGCCGATGAAGCCTATCTTATTGGTCTTGCTGGTCATCGCTGCGATCATGCCGACAAGGAAGCTTCCTTCCTGTTCCTTGAAGGTGATGGAAATGATGTTATCCATGTCCGATACTTCATCTATCAATAAAAATTGTTGCTCTGGGTACTTTGCTGCAACATTTTCAAGAGCATCCTTTGCAGAGAACCCAAGTGCAATAACGATGTCATGATCATTCTCAACAAGCTCGGTTAGCGCACCCTCTAGATCTCCGTCTGTTGCCTCACGGTAATCAAAAATCATCCCGAATTCGTCACGGGCATTTTCTAAGCCGCGGAAGGCAGAATCGTTGAAAGACTCGTCGCCAAGCCCTGCATCTGAAAGGAGTATCCCAATTTTATATTCTGTGTCCTTTTTCGTTGTCTCTGTTTTCGAGCAACCTGCAATGATGAAAAAGGCAAGCAGTAACACTAAAGCAATTTTTCTCATGTTGAAATCCCTCCATTGTAGTAATCACCCTACTAATATCGGAGAGACTCGAATAGGTTTTAGGGGATTTTGTCGAAAAATGCTATAATGAGAATAACTTTTACACGAGGTTAATAATTCATCAACATAAATATAAAAAGAACATTTTTTGCTGATCACCTTGTTTTATTTTTGGGAAAAAATGTTTACACTTAATACTAGAATAGTAGGATATAGGAAAGAGGAGAAGCAAATGAATACGAAGGTGAGCCGCAATGAGCCTTGTCCTTGTGGAAGTGGGAAGAAATATAAAAAATGCTGCGGGCTGCAGAAGACCGTTTCGATTACTTCCATTATAGAAAAAGAGGTGATGGAACTTCAGGTTCAATTGATTCAATATGCAACCCGTGAGTATGAACTGGAAATTGATCAAGATTTTGAGAGTGTGGCCGAGGAATTAATGATCGAAGATGAGGAGGAGATGGAGTATTTCCTATTTGTCCATTTGGTCTGGTTTACATTATTTGAACATGTCGATAACGGTGGTACGATATTACAGCGCTTTATTAAAGAAAAAAGTAAAATGATTCAGCGCTCAAAAGTGAAGGAAATTTTACAATCATGGACAAAGCCGCGTCCAATTGCAGGAAAATTGCTTTCCATTGAGGACAACTATATGACCGTGCAGGATACATTGACGAAAGAATCATTCTCTATTAAGTTGCTTGAGCCGACTGAGTCGGAAGCAGGATCGTTTGTGTTTGGATTTTTAGTTCCGTTTGCGAATGAATGGATTCTTTTCCCAACCATTTTTGATTTGGAAGGGGAAGAAGATGGGAAAGATGAGCAGTATTTAATAGAGAGATTTGAAGCTTCAGAATACGAGGATGCAATTGAGTTCTTATCAGATGAGTTTCTTTTTATCATGAATGAACTGCCATTTGCAACAATCGAATATGGCTCTAAAGATTTTAAGTGGAGCACCCCGTTCCATAAGGAAGTAGCCGAATTGTATGAGAATGAAATGGAGAAGCTAGAAGCTCCAATGATGATCGTGGCGTCCGGAATCATCCTTTGGTACAAATACTGCGAACAAGGCTTGCGGCTTACGAAAAGAGCAGAGACTTATGCAGCAGCCATTCACTATCTCAATATGACCGCCAACCCTTTAAACAAAATAACGAAAAAAGAGGTTGCCCTTCAATACGGGATTTCCCCGTCGACATTAAGTGCTGCAGTTAAGGAAATGGAAGAAGATTTACAGGAAGAATTGAATAAGTTACGAAGCATGTACTTTGAAGATATCGTCGAGGCTCTTGAGAAAAATCAAGTGAGCGATGATAAGGATATTCCGTTCTAACGACAAGAGACTGACCTTTATGGTCGGTCTCTTCAACATTTATCAGTATGAGGTGACAGCAGGTCTTGTATTTATATATAAATGCCCAAGTAAGCCTACCATAGTCTTCAAAACCCTGAATGATGTCAGCCCGTTAAACTGAGTAATGGGAGCAACAATGGTGCAGCGCCTTTGAGACAAACAGCAACTCGTGTCAGCGGTTAAAAAAGCACAAAGGCTTAATTGGCATGTTTCTTCGTCTCGATACGCTGTCTTTGTTAAGGTGAGAACATATTATTCCTTTTAAGCCTGTGCCTGTCAATGGCAATAGTGGCAGTACTAGAGAGTAGCCTTGTTACTCTAACATGTGTTAGATATTTATTCATTTATAAAAGATTTCTTGTACATATTATTAAGTTGCGAAGGTTTATGTGGTATAATTTTACAAAAAGAGGGGTTCGAAATGACCTTTAAGAAAGGGTATTATTTAGGATATCTTATATTTGTTTTTGCCATAGCGATCGTGTATTTTATCATTCCACCTCAGTATGGTTTTCGCGCTTTAATCACATTAACGATTCTATTTTGTTTGTATCAGTTTTTTTTATATTTAAAAGGAAAATAACTTAAAAAAACTAGCCCTCTTGTATGAGGGATTTTGTATGTTTGCCAGTGTTCCTTAAGGTGGGAACTTTTTTCGCGCATTTAACTGGATGGGTACAGTCATATGAGGTTCTTTGTGTGGGATGTCAATATTCATAATGATAAGGCGAAAGAACAGGCAAAGGGTGGGTGCTAAATAACCCCTTTGTCGCTTTGTTCATTTTAGGATTTCTGATTTTGAAAATGAGCAGGATGAAATACTCCCTCCAGAAAAAGCTAAGGTTTTTTCCAAAAGAAAGTTTACAATGCTCGCTTTTACTAGATGTTTATTCTAAAAGAATATGAGCTCATAGGTGAAAAGACGGTTGAATTGTTTATTGGTGTTTAGCAAAAGTCTTTTTGCGTACTATTGCGCAAACGTGCACCATTTTGAGGGGAGATTTTTAGACCGGTGTTTCCTTTGAAGGCTTGAGATTTCTCCGTTTTTGTTGTGGAGAACATGAGAAAAGCTTTTTCATGAACATCGTTGAACCTTCAAAGCCCACCAAAGTTGTCACCCCAAAGTGGAAGTGGTAATATTAATTACGAATATAAGACGTATAAGACGATGGGAAGTATTGAGAAAAGAAGGGTTTTGCCAGTCTTTTTTTTAATTGAAATAGGACATGAAAGAAGAGCCTTACTTTATGAAATAAAGGAGCGTATTCGATGCTTGGAATGTTAAATAAAGTATTTGATCCGAATAAGCGAGAGATAAAGAAGTTAACGAAGATGAGTGAGCAAATTGAAGCTCTTGCTTCTGAAACGGCTGCTTTAAGTGATGATCAGCTACGGGCAAAAACAGAGGAATTCAAAGCCCGTTACCAAAAAGGAGAAACATTAGACGAGCTTTTAACGGAGGCGTTTGCCGTTGTCCGTGAAGCGGCAAAGCGCGTGCTAGGTTTATATCCATACCCGGTTCAGCTTATGGGGGGTATCGCCCTTCATGAAGGAAATATCGCAGAAATGAAGACCGGGGAAGGTAAAACATTAACGGCGACGATGCCTGTTTACTTAAACGCTCTTTCTGGAAAAGGTGTTCACGTTGTGACTGTTAACGAATATTTAGCAAGCCGTGATGCCACCGAGATGGGTGAGCTCTATACATTTTTAGGGTTGACTGTTGGTCTGAACTCTAATGGGCTTACGAAAGAAGAAAAGCAAGAAGCGTACGCATGTGACATTACGTATAGTACAAATAATGAACTTGGTTTCGATTACCTTCGCGACAATATGGTCCTTTATAAGGAGCAAAAGGTGCAGCGTCCTTTGAATTTTGCTGTTATTGATGAGGTTGACTCCATTTTAATCGATGAAGCGAGAACGCCATTGATCATTTCTGGTTCTGCGCAAAAGTCGACTGCATTATATATTCAAGCGAATGCCTTTGTGCGCACATTGAAACAGGATGAAGATTATACGTATGACGAAAAAACAAAAGGGGTTCAGTTAACGGAAGATGGAATTTCCAAAGCGGAGAAAGCGTTTGGAATCGAGAACCTCTTCGATATTCGTCATGTGGCACTTAATCATCATATTGGTCAAGCTTTAAAAGCGCATGCCAGTATGCATTTAGACGTGGATTATGTCGTTCAAGACGGGGAAATTGTGATCGTTGACCAATTTACTGGTCGTCTAATGAAAGGGCGTCGTTACAGTGATGGGCTGCACCAAGCAATTGAAGCAAAAGAAGGCTTGGAAATCCAAAATGAAAGCATGACGCTTGCATCGATCACGTTCCAGAATTATTTCCGCATGTATGAGAAGTTATCTGGGATGACCGGTACGGCAAAAACGGAGGAAGAGGAATTCCGTAACATTTATAACATGAATGTTATTGCCATTCCAACCAATAAGCCGGTTACTCGTGATGACCGTCCAGATTTAATTTATGCAACAATGGATGGGAAATTCCGAGCTGTCGTGGAAGATATCGCTGAGCGCAACAAGAAGGGACAACCTGTACTAGTTGGTACGGTCGCGATTGAAACATCGGAATTAATCTCAAAGTATTTAACGAAAAAAGGCATTCATCACAATGTATTAAATGCGAAAAATCATGGGCGTGAAGCAGAAATTATTGCCAATGCCGGTGAAAAGGGCGCTGTGACCATTGCTACAAATATGGCGGGTCGTGGTACAGATATCAAGCTTGGCGAAGGGGTAATAGACCTTGGTGGCTTAGCGGTAATCGGTACGGAACGTCATGAGAGCCGCCGCATTGATAATCAGCTCCGCGGTCGTTCCGGTCGTCAAGGCGACCCTGGGGTGACTCAATTCTATCTCTCAATGGAAGATGAATTGATGAGACGTTTCGGCTCAGATAACATGAAGGCGATGATGTCTAGGCTCGGTATGGACGATTCTCAGCCAATTCAAAGTAAAATGGTTTCGAAAGCAGTTGAATCTGCACAAAAACGTGTAGAAGGAAACAACTTTGATGCACGTAAGCAGTTGTTATCTTATGATGATGTTCTTCGTCAGCAACGGGAAATCATTTACAAGCAGCGTAATGAAGTACTTGAGTCAGAGAATTTACGCGATATCCTAGAAAATATGATTTTAAGTTCATTATCTCGTCATGTGGAGGCTTTTACACCAGTTGATGAAGAGAGAGAGACGTGGAATCTACAAGGGATTATTGATTATGTAAACGGAAATCTTTTACAAGAAGGCGATATAACAGTTGATGATATCAGCAACAAGGATACAGAGGAAATCATTGACGTTATTTTTGCTAAAGTGAAAGAGCGTTATAATGAAAAAGAAGGTCAGCTTGATGAAGGGCAAATGCGTGAGTTTGAAAAGGTTGTGCTTCTGCGCGCAGTTGATTCAAAATGGATTGATCATATTGACCAAATGGATCAGCTTCGTCAAGGAATTCATCTCCGTGCTTACGGTCAAATTGATCCGCTTCGTGAATATAATAAAGAAGGCTTTGCTATGTTCGAAGAAATGGTTATGTCTATTGAAGACGACGCAGCGAAGTATGTGATGAAGGCGGAGATTCGCAATAACCTTGAGCGTGAAGAAGTAGCGAAGGGTCAAGCGGTTAATCCGAAGGAAGATGGCGAAAAAGTGAAGAAAAAACCAGTTGTTAAAGCGATTAATGTCGGACGGAACGATCCATGTATTTGCGGCAGCGGCAAAAAATATAAAAATTGCTGTGGAAGAACGTCTTAATTTTGAGCGTTTGTGGCAAAATTGGCATAAAGGAAATGTTGTGATTTGGGAAAATGGAGGGTCGGTGAACCGGCTCTCTTTTTCTGCCAAATGATTTTATAAAAAACTATGAGGTGACATGAATGGAATTAGCGGATATTCGTCATGAATTGGAAAATACAGCTAAGAAATTAGCGGACTTTAGGGGGTCTCTTTGACTTAGAGAACAAAGAGGCGCGCATTGCCGAGCTTGAGGATGAAATGCTGCAGCCGGAATTTTGGAATGATCAGCAAAGCGCTCAAGCAGTCATTAGTGAAGCGAATGGTTTGAAGGATCAGGTTCATGAGTTTTACGATTTAACAGAAACGTTTGAAAATCTAGAGCTTACTTACGAGCTTGTGAAAGAGGAAAACGATGAGGAGCTTCGTGAAGAGCTTGTCACAGAAATGCAGGAGTTAGTCAAACGGATGAACGCTTATGAGCTTCAGCTTTTATTAAGTGAGCCATATGATAAAAACAATGCCATTCTAGAACTTCATCCCGGTGCTGGTGGGACAGAGTCTCAAGACTGGGGTTCAATGCTTCTTCGCATGTATACGCGCTGGGCAGAGAAAAAAGGCTTCAAGGTGGAAACATTGGATTATCTTCCTGGTGATGAAGCAGGAATTAAAAGTGTAACCCTTGCTATTAAAGGTCATAACGCCTACGGCTATTTGAAAGCAGAAAAAGGAGTTCACCGCCTTGTGCGAATTTCTCCTTTCGATTCATCTGGGCGCCGTCATACTTCTTTTGTCTCTTGTGAAGTGATGCCGGAAATGAATGATGAAATTGAAATCGAAATCCGTTCAGAGGATTTAAAAATTGATACGTACCGCGCCACTGGTGCCGGTGGTCAGCACATTAACACGACCGACTCAGCAGTTCGGATCACGCATCTGCCAACAGGTGTTGTCGTTCAATGTCAAAATGAACGCTCGCAAATTAAAAACCGTGAAGCAGCGATGAAAATGCTCCAAGCGAAACTTTACCAAAAGAAAATTGAAGAGCAGGAAGCGGAGCTTGCCGAAATTCGCGGCGAGCAAAAGGATATCGGCTGGGGCAGCCAAATTCGCTCTTACGTTTTCCACCCGTATTCCATGGTCAAGGATCACCGTACAAATACAGAGAGCGGAAATGTGCAAGGCGTGATGGATGGGGACTTAGATCCATTTATTAATGCTTACTTGCGTTCGAAATTAAGTTTATAATGATTGTTTGTTGAACCCTCACGACTTCGTGGGGGTTTTTAAGTGCGAAGACCGATATATAGCGATAAAGACCGATAAAATGAAGTAAAGACCGATATATTTAATTTAAGACCGATAAAATGAAGTAAAGACTGATATCCATCCCAAAAGAGAGATTTGCATGGGGAAATGGAGTTCAAATTGAATAAGGATATTTGTTTTTCGCCGATATAATCGTGAAAACGCCGAAAAAAATGCTTATTCGCCGATATAATCGTGAAAACGCCGATAAAAACGCTTTTTCGCCGATATAATCGTGAAAACACCGATAAAAATGCTTTTTCGCCGATATAATCGGAAAAACGCCGATAAAAACGCTTTTTCGCCGATATAATCGTGAAAACGCCGATAAAAACGCTTTTTTGCCGATATAATCGTGAAAACGCCGATAAAAATGCTTATTCGCCGATATAATCGTGAAAACGCCGATAAAAACGCTTATTCGCCGATATAATCGTGAAAACGTCAATAAAAACGCTTATTCGCCGATATAATCGGAAAAACGCCGATAAAAACGCTTATTCGCCGATATAATCGTGAAAACCGCCGATAAAATTCATATTTCGCCGATATATCTAAAAAAACGCCGAAATACACATAGTTGCGGCATATCGGCTTTCTTGTCTAAATCAAAAAGCAGTGTTCGATCAACAAGTTTTATCCCATTAAAACGTTACTACAATAGCGTTTACAGCAATTTCCCCTCATGATATACTCACTGACAGCATGATCCATTCACATCTGAGATATCCTAAGCAAAAGGAGAAATTGTAAAAATGCGTAAAAGAACAAATGCAAACAATCCGAAATGGGAGAAAGCACTTGAATACATATATATTTTAATCGGTTCTGCGGCAATCGCCCTTTCTTTTAATTTATTTTTGCTTCCCAATCGAGTAGCATCTGGTGGAGTAAGCGGAATTAGTACAATAACGGATGCGGTCTTTAACTGGGAACCTGCGTATGTACAGTGGGCATTTAATATTCCTTTATTTATAGCCGGAGTCGTTTTTTTAGGAAAGCAGTATGGTTTAAAGACGTTGATCGGTACGATCTTTCTGCCGTTTATCGTCTTTTTATCGAAAGATTTAGAGCCTTGGACGAACGATCCCTTGCTGGCTTCCTTATTTGGCGGAATTGGTGTCGGGCTCGGACTTGGCATTGTTTTTCGTGGTAAAGGCTCGACAGGGGGAACCGATTTAGCGGCGCAGATCATTCATAAATTTACGGGTCTTTCTCTTGGCACATGTGTGGCCATGATTGATGGACTGATTGTCTTAACAGCAGCGACGGTCTTTGACATTGAAAGAGGTTTGTATGCTTTGATCGGTCTTTACGTTACGAGTAAAACCATTGATTTAGTGCAGATTGGCTGGGGTAGGTCGAAAATGGTTATGGTCATTACCAATCAGCAGCAAGAAGTTCGTGAAGGAATTTTGAATAAAATTGATAGAGGTGTGACAAAACTATCAGCATACGGTGGTTATACGGATCAAGAAAGGCCGATCCTAATGTGTGTCGTCGATCAAACGGAGTTCACAAAATTGAAACAATTGGTGAAAAGCATTGATCCGACAGCATTTGTCGTTGTAATGGACGCAGCAGAGGTGCTTGGAGAGGGTTTCAAACGAGTTTAGAATTGGTATAATTATGCCGTATATGTATTATTTACCTGAGGGGGCGTTGCAATTGAAGAAGAAACTTCTTGCACTATTGATGGGTACTTCATTAGTATTGGCTGCTTGTGGCGGCGGAGATGATGAAGCTAAGGACAATACAGGTGGTAATGAAGAAACTGCAAGTGTGGATGCAGAGCAGATTTATAATGAAAAAGGCTGTGTTGCTTGTCATGGTGGGGATTTGACTGGTGGAGTTGGTCCAGACCTAACAGCAGCTGGAGGACATTTATCAGCTGACGAAATCAAGGATGTTATTGTCAATGGAAGAGGCTCAATGGCCGCTCAGAATGTTTCTGATGAAGAAGCAGATGCACTAGCCGATTGGCTTGCAGCAAAAAAATAATTGTAAAAAACGTTCTGCCTCTTAATAGACAGAACGTTTTTTTATAGAAAGATGCAGATTATAACAATTATAAGAAAAGAATAAGTTCACTAAATTGCTACAAATTTACGTCCTAAAGCATAAGTGGCTTTTTTATAATATAGAGAGGAAATCATGTTATTTTCACAGAATTTAGGGGGAGTTGTCATTGAAGAAACAGCATCTAGCAGTATTAGCAGCACTTATTATCGTATTGATCGCTTTGGTGTTTTTCACTTTACAGAGTGAAAAAAATGATGGAGGTAACAATACAGACACAACGACTGAAACTAACAACAATGCGGAAACAAATACAAATGATGATTCTAATGAGCAAGCAGGCGATGAAGAAGAAGTTGTCAGTGTTGACTATGAAAAATCTTACGCTCAAAAATGTTCGACTTGTCATGGTGGAGATTTAACTGGTGGCGTAGGTCCTGAGCTAACTCAAATCGGTGCAAACATGTCAAAAGAGGAAATTGAGCAAATTATTCTTGATGGAATTGGAATCATGCCAGGAGGCCAGTTGAAAGGTGAAGAAGCTTCAGCGGTCGCTGAATGGCTGGCAGATATGAAATAAAGTTAGGCACTGAAAGATATCGATAGACTTGAGCAAGCAAAGAAAAGGGAATCTTTTTTTCTTTGCTTGCTTTTTTGATCGTTTACAAAACGGTAGATCACATCAAGCAATGGCAAGCCTACATGATGATGAACACTATGGAAAGCTTCTAAGAATGATCATCGAAGCACCAAGCCATTGTTTAAAGGCCCCTCACTTTTTTCTACATCTAACCCTAACAAACTTCCGATCCAGTAAAAAATCAGTAACCTTTTCCTTTATCTCGGTCGAAGCTCGCGAAAATTTGTAAGGCAGAAAAAGGTGCTTTCGCCATTGTACATCGAACTCCAGCGCCTGTCGTCTGATCCGATAAGTCATCGTAACTATCGAAAAAACAGGCCATTAGGCGATGAGCAAGGAGCTTGCATCTTTAATAAAATCAAGCATAATTTAATCATCTCTTCGTAATAAAATGAGTGAGAATCCTCCATTTTTCGAGGAACCCTCTCTTTGCCACATCCAATATTCGCCAATTTTCCCATTAAAATTCACCGAAACTAGGTAAAATAGACGGTGTCCAACTGGAAATTTTAGTGCAAAAATCCTTCTTTTTTGTAAAAAAATAGGATTTTTCCCACTTTGAAAAGAAAATGTAATATTTTTTAAAGGGTTATCGACAAAATATGATGTTATAATGGGTTTGGCTACAAAAAAGAACAAAAATAATGTGAATGTTTATAAATATTATAGAAAGTACCTGAAGGGTGATATAGATGATTGAAATGGAAGATGTGTATAAAAAGTACCCGAATGGTGTCGTCGCTGTTAGTGGAATCAGCGTTCGTATCAATCAAGGGGAATTTGTATATGTAGTAGGTCCAAGTGGAGCTGGTAAATCTACTTTTATCAAAATGATGTATCGAGAGGAAAAGCCTAGCAAAGGGACGATCATGATTAACGGTGTGAATTTAGGGAAGCTGAAGGAAAGTAAAATCCCTCATTTTCGCCGCCAATTAGGCGTTGTTTTCCAAGATTTTAAATTGTTGCCGAAATTAACTGTTTATGAAAATGTTGCCTTTGCTTTGGACGTAATCGAAGAGCAGCCTAAATATATTAAAAAGCGTGTAATGGAAACTTTGGAGCTTGTTAATTTAAAGCATAAAGCAAGAATGCTTCCGACAGAACTTTCTGGAGGAGAACAACAACGGGTCTCGATTGCCCGTTCAATCGTTAATTCTCCGAAGGTTGTGATCGCTGATGAACCAACTGGTAACCTCGATCCGGATACTTCATGGGAGATTATGAAAATTTTTGAAGAGATTAATACTAGAGGAACTACGATTTTGATGGCCACTCATAATAAAGAAATTGTAAATACAATCAGACATCGCGTAATTGCCATTGAAAATGGACAGATAATCCGTGATGAGCAGCGAGGTGATTACGGATATGAAAGCTAGGACACTTCGCCGACATATGAAGGAGAGCTTAAGGAATCTTGCGCGTAACGGCTGGATGACATTTGCATCCGTAAGTGCTGTGACAGTGACGTTATTGCTTGTAGGTGTATTCTTCGTCATCATGATGAACTTAAATAAAGTAGCAACCGATATTGAAGAGGATGTTAGCATTCGGGTTCACATTGATATTGCTGCAACGAAGGAAGATCAGGACGCTTTAAAAAACAATATTGAAAAAATCTCTGAGGTGGATTCTGTCGTTTATTCACCGAAAGAAGATGAACTTAATAACTTGATTTCTAGCCTTGGTGAGGAAGGGGAAGCTTTTAAGCTTTTTGAGCAGGATAATCCCTTATACGATGTGTTTATCGTCAAAACAAAACAGCCTGAGCATTTAGAGAGTGTTGCAAAAAAAATAGAGAAACTCGATTTTGCCTTTAAAGTACGATATGGACAAGATGACGTCGAGAAACTATTTTCCTTTATTAAAACAAGTAGAAACGTTGGTTTAGTTTTAATTGTTGGTCTATTATTTACAGCGATGTTCTTAATCTCAAATACAATTAAAATTACGATTGTTGCGAGACGAAAAGAAATTGAGATTATGAAGCTGGTAGGTGCGACCAATTCATTTATTCGCTGGCCTTTCTTTATGGAGGGGCTCATGTTAGGGATTTTAGGTTCAGTCATCCCGATTTCCTTCATTAGCATGATCTATCGCTATTCCTATGAGTATATTTCATCTAAGCTTCAAGGACATTTTATCCAACTGCTGGAATTTAATCCGTTTATGTTCCAAGTAGGCGGTTTACTAGTGTTATTAGGTGCACTCATCGGGATTTGGGGAAGTGTTATGTCCGTAAGAAAGTTCTTGAAAGTTTAATGACGATTCATTTGCAAAAATAGGGTCTCCAAGATCCGTTCTGGAGATCCTAATGATTTTACATAATGAGGGAGGAGAAATCTGAATTGAAGAAAAAGCTTTTAACCATTTCAGTTGCTTCCACCCTAGGGTTGGGGATTTTGGCAACAAGCAATCCGATAAACATAGCGTCAGCAAATTCGAAAATTGATCAGCTGAATGAGCAGCAAAAAAACATTCACGAAAAACAATCAGAAATTAATTCAAAGCTCAACGAACAAGGCGAGAAGCTTAATGAGGTCAAAAATGAACAAGTTAATGTTGACAAAGAGATCAAGCGAATTGATCAAGCCGTTGGAGATACGGAAACAAAAATAAAGGAAAAAGAGCTTCAAATTGAAGAGGCAGAAGCGAATATTGAAACACTAGAAGAAGAGATTAAAGTATTGGAAACCCGCATTGCCAATCGAAATGAGCTATTGAAGGATCGAGCACGGACCATTCAGGAGAATGGTAGAGTCACTTATTTTGATGTTCTGCTTGGAGCAAAGACATTTAGCGATTTTATTGATCGTCTTGGGGCTGTTGCCGCCTTTGTAGAAGCGGATCAAAATATTCTCAAGGAACATAATGCGGATAAAGCGGAGCTCGAAAGAAAGCAAAAAGAAGTACAGGACACCCTCTCTAAGCTGCAAAAGCTGAAGCAGGATTTGGAAGAGATGAAAAAATCTCTTGCTGCTCAGAAGGCTGAGAAAGAGAAGGTAATGGCCTCTTTAAAACAAGAAGAGGAGCATATGCATGATGAAATGATAGAGTTAGAAGAAGAAAAAGCGATTCTTGCTGCCCAGAAAAAAGCGATGCAAAAAGCAATTGAACTTGAGAAAAAGCGAGTAGCTGAGGAAAAACGCAAGGCAGAGGAAGCGGCGAAACGGGCTTCATCAGGTGGAGGAACGGCCGTTACAGCACCTCCGATTTCGAGTGGGGTTTGGACAAGACCTGCTGCAGCGGGATATTTATCTTCAGGCTTCGGGAATCGTTCTCTAGGAGATCATAAAGGGGTGGATATTGCAGCGAGCGGCATTGTTCCGATTTATGCGGCTGCCGATGGCGTTGTCATCCGTTCCTATTATTCTACTAGTTATGGAAATGCTGTCTTCATCTCTCATTCTATTAATGGGCAAATTTATACGACTGTCTATGCGCATATGAGAAATCGTGAAGTGAGTGAAGGCCAAGTTGTTTCGAAAGGTCAGCAAATCGGTCTGATGGGTAATACCGGTCGTTCGTATGGTCAGCACTTACATTTTGAACTGCATAGGGGCGAATGGAATCTATCAAAAACAAATGCTATCAATCCAGTTGGAATTGTTCCATTATAAAAAGCAGGAGAAACTTCATTTCTCCTGCTTTTCTTTATGTTTAAACCATATGTCTGTTAAAATAAATTTTGGTGCATTTCTTGTGCCTTTCAATTATACTGCAAACTCCTCTGAGTCGATAAAACGATAGGAGGAAAAATCAGCACTAATCTATAACAAAAGCCATGCAAAAATAGAGGCTTGAATTCATAACTTGTCCGCTTCCGTCATATAGTGAAGAGACAAACTTATCAAAAGGCTAACTCTCGCATAGATTGTTGCGAACGTTGCCTTCTATAGGGGCTTACCAATGGACAGGAGGTAGACAATGAAACATATATGGACTGCTCTTATTATCGCTTGTTCCTTAGGACTAGGTGCTGCTGGTACATATGCCGTGCTTGAGTGGACAAATGGGGAGGAAACACAATCGCAAGATGAGAGCGAAAATCATGTGGAAGTAGATTTAGCAAGCTTAGATAAAGTCGGAAAAGCCTATGAGTTAATTTTGAGCAGTTATGTGGAGGAAGTGGAAGAAGAAGAACTGGTAGAAGGGGCTATTCAGGGGATGCTTGGCACACTTGACGATCCTTATTCCGTCTATATGGATAAGGAGATGGTGAAGCAATTCAATGAAACGCTAGAGTCGTCTTTTGAAGGAATCGGTGCTGAAGTAAGCATGGTTGACGGAAAGGTAATCATTGTGGCTCCATTTAAAGATTCACCAGCAGAAAAGGCAGGATTGAAGCCCAATGACCGCATTCTATCCGTCGATGGAGAAAGCATTGATGGACTTGATCTGTATGAAGCTACTTTGAAGATCCGTGGAGAAAAAGGCTCCACTGTAAGGTTAGAAATTGAAAGGCAAGGGTTGCGGGAGCCTTTAGTGGTCGAAGTAAAGAGGGACGAGATTCCGCAGATTACTGTTTACGGAGATGTGAAAAAACAAGGCTCTAAGAACGTCGGCTACATTGAAATTACGTCCTTCTCTGAAGAAACTGCCAAGGAATTTAAACAGCAACTAACGGAGATGGAAAAGAAGGGGATCGCGGGGCTGGTTATTGACGTTCGTGGAAATCCTGGTGGTTTGTTAACAAGTGTCGAGGAAATTCTGAAAGAGTTCGTGACCAAGGAGAAACCGTATGTTCAAATTCAGCAACGCAATGGAGAAAAGCTCCGTTATTTTTCCAGTTTAGAAAAGGAAAAGCCGTATCCGGTTGCGGTGTTGATCGATCAAGGTAGTGCCTCTGCTTCTGAAATATTGGCCGGTGCTTTGCAGGAAGCAAATGGCTATAAGCTTATCGGGGAGAATACTTTTGGCAAAGGTACGGTTCAACAGCCTGTTCCGATGGGGGATGGCAGTAATATTAAACTGACGATATTTAAATGGCTGACACCAGAAGGAAACTGGATTCATCAAAAAGGAATTGAGCCTGATATAAAAGTGAGTCAGCCGGAGATTTATCACACCCATCCATTGCAAATTGATACTGCTTTAATAAAAGATATGAACAATGAACAAGTGCAAACTGCGCAGCAAATGTTAAACGGCCTCGGTTTTGCACCAGGACGCGAAGACGGATATTTTGATGAAGCTACTGAAAAAGCAGTCATGGCGTTCCAGAATCAAAAGAAGCTCTCTGCTAGTGGAAGAATTGATAAACAAACAGCTTCGGCTTTAGAGGCGGCCATTGTGGAGGAAATGAAAAAAGAGCAAAATGACCTGCAATTGCAAACCGCATTGCGCTATATTGTGAGATAATGACAGCGAATGACCGAAATAGGTAGCTGCAGGAGCTGTGAATATTTTTGTGGTTAATAGGTACTGATTATCAAACCCTTCTATAGGGCTTCATATTGAGTAAGCAATAACGGCTAAATGTGGCATTATTTTCATGCTTACAAATAAAGGGGCATAGGGGGAAGGAACTTGCTCTGCATTCTCCTTCAGGAAGACTCCAAGAAATCCTTTTTCGACAATAGAGGAAATCTTTCAAAAAAATCGGCAAGTAGCAGCCACGCTACTTGCCGATTTTCTCTTTTACATAGTCATAGAGCCAAATCGCGTCTTCTTTGAATTCTTCAACGGCGCGTTTCCATTTAGGGCTTTCTTCTTTAATGACTTCCTTTAGCTCATCTGTTTTTTCTTTTAGTGTTTTGGTGATTTCCTTGCTCTCTTTGCTTGCGCTTTCTTCCTTTTTATTAACACCTGCAAGCCTTGAGTTAACGGAAACGACATCGAACTCGCCCGGTTCAAAATAGGGCAAAGATTGTTCCATAATTGCGCGAAAGATCGGAACAACATTTTCAGAGCTGCTATTTGATAAGTAATGCTCCCGATCTGTTTTGTCATAACCGAGCCAAACAGCACCAACAATATTTGGGGTATAGCCAACAAACCATTGATCTTTTGAGCCATTGATGTCTTCGTACGGAAGCTGAGTGGAACCGGTCTTACCGGCAATTTCAACGCCGGAAATTTTGGCAGCGGTACCTGTACCAGATTCTACGACATTCAATAACATTGAGTTCATTTCACGAACAACAGATTTTGAAGTTACGCGTGTAGACTTGCCTTTATGTTCGGCGATCACGTTTCCAGTCGGGCCGACGATTTTTGTAATTAGATGTCCATCAGGGCGCTTTCCTTCATTGGCAAAAGTCGAGTAGGCTTCTGCCAGCCTTAAAGGAGAAATTCCTTTATGCATTCCTCCGAGAGCTATTCCTAAATATTTATCCTCATCAGTTAAAGGAATTCCGAATCGTTTTAAGGAGTCAAGCCCTTTTTCTAAGCCAATTTCGTTTAATAGCCATACCGTCGAGGCATTGAGCGAATCCTCAACTGCCTCATACATTGGGACGTCCCCTTTGTATACGCCATTTGGGTTAGTAGGAGCATACTTGCCGTATGTTTTCTGCTCGTCCTGCAAAATAGATGTCACGAGATAGCCTTCTTCAATGGCAGGTGTATAGACCGCTAATGGTTTCAGAGTAGAACCGGGCTGGGCTTGCAGATGCGTGGCTCGGTTGAACCCGCGGAATACATATTCTCCACGACCACCGACAAGTCCAAGTACACCGCCGCTATGAGGGTCGAGCATGACCGCACCGCTTTGAACGATTTCACCGCCTCTTCCTCTTGGAAAAACGGAGTCCTTCGCATATACCTTTTCAAGAGCAGTTTGTATATTTTGATCCATATTGGTATAGATTTGGTAGCCTCTTGTTAAAATTTCTTCTTGCGTTAACCCATATTTTCCGATTGCTTCATCCAAGACCGCATCGACATAAAATGGGTAATCCCGTTTAATAAAACTGCCACCACCATCTTCTAAATGAACCTCTTCTTTTTTAGCTGCTTCATATTCTGCTTCAGAAATCAATTTGTTTTCCAGCATGCGGGAAAGGACAACATTGCGCCTTTCTATCGCCCGATCTAAATGCTTGTACGGATCTCTTGCAGATGGCGATTGAAGGAGTCCCGCTAAAAGGGCAGCTTCACTTATTGATACATTTTGAATATCCTTATTAAAGTATTTTTTAGAGGCCTGACCAATTCCCCATGCACCGCTGCCAAAATAACTTTGGTTTAAATACATTTGAAGGATTTCGTCTTTTTTATATGTTTTTTCAAGCTCAACAGCTAAAAATAACTCTTCTATTTTGCGTCGATACGTTTTTTCAGGTGATAGCAGCGCGTTTTTGGCAAGCTGCTGCGTAATTGTACTGCCGCCACCAGTAATTCTCCCAGCTAAAAGGTTTTTGAAAAATACGCGCACAATCCCTTTTACATCGAAGCCATTATGTTCGTAAAAACGATGATCCTCAATGGCGACAACTGCGTTGCGAACATGTTCAGGAATTTCGTCTACCTCGACCCCAGATGTTCGATTGGTTGTGATTTCTGATGCTACTTCTTCATCTTTATCGTAAATGACTGTTGATTGGCTTAAGCCAGCCTTTAATGATTCCACATTCGCCTGGCTTGCCAAGACGGCAAAATAAATGATTGTAAATAAAATGAAGGATAAACCTAGTAAGAGGATAATTTGCGTAAAGTGCATCCTCTTCCAAAATCGTACTATTTTCTCCCATATGGGTTTTAATCTTTCCATTGAAATCTCCTCATTCTATAAAGATCTGCATTCTTATTCTTATGAAGTCATATTAAAAATAGACGGGGTATCTGTCATCTCTTTCATTATATATCACTGTCGTGACTGGTGCGCGATTCTTAAATACTGATCCATTACTGCTCTCTCGAGAAACGGATTGTAACTTGTTATGGACGAGCGCCTTGTTCAATTCATCAACAAAATAAGCTTTAAAAAAGTGCTTATAATGGTATAGACGAAAAATAAACGCAATTGGATGCAAAAATTTTTATTTTGTAGGCTTTGCTTTGTTAAAGAGAATGGTTGATTAAATGATGTTTAGCTGATTTCGTGTAAAACGATGTATACATCGAAATTATAAGCGATTTTGTAAAGAAGCTAATGGCATCGTTTATATTAAGCGTTTTTCATAAGTGGTTAACTATGATGAAATCTCATTCATCGCCGGCTTTCTATGCCCCTTTTTTATATGGTCTGATTTTAAAAGAATTTGACGAATTTGTGAATGCATGATAGTAATAGATTATCATTAGGTTAAATTTGTAAAAGAAGGGAGATCCTCCAAGTCCTGTTTTGGAGGTCAAAGCTCACGTTTCCTTCGCGATGATAATAGTTCCTTCTTCACAGGGAGAAAAGGGTTCATAAGTCTTAGAAACTATCGATTTGTAAGTTCGTAAAACTTATAGACTAGAAAAAGGAAAGCACAACGGATGGATTAAGGAGGAGAATATGAAACGGATGCGATTACGATTTGTTTTTTTTTGTTTGCTTAGTTTCGCTTTGATGACAGCATGTGCGAATACAGAAACAAGTGATTCTAAACTAAAAGAAGAGAAGGATGAATACGAACAGCTAGTAGAGCAAAGAAATGGTGAATTGGAATTGATTCCTCTTGAATTGACCTCATATAGTGAGGAAATTGGCGCTTCGCTTAGCAATCCTAAGTATCAAAAGTTTGCTGCCAATGGAAAAGTGAAGATTGAGGGGAAAATTGAACAATACAATGAGTTAAAGTCAGACTATGTATGGATTAAAGTTCGCTCAAATGAAGAAGGTCCGGCTGGAATTGAACATGAATATTATGTACCGATTAAGGACGGAGCTTTTAAGGAGACGCTTCATTTTTTTAATGGAGAGGGCGATTATCGGGTCACGGTTCTACTTCCGAGTACGGAACATGAGGATTCTTATTACGATACTGCCAGCTTTGAAGTGATTAACGTTAATCCAAAGATGATGAGAGATTTGACCTATACTCCTTTTGGATATGGTGCAGGACTGACCATCGATATGGACACTAGTTATGTCGAGGAGAATGAAACTTTCCTCTTAAAAGGCGAGGTCACGGAATTAGCAGATGGGGAAAAAATGATGCTTGTCATCAGGAAGGATTCTGAACAATGGAAGCATGTTATCCCTGTGAAGGATCGAGAATTTGAATTTGAAATTCCTCTATTTTTCGGAAAAGGACTTCATGAGGTAGAAGTGCTTGTTCCTGACAAAGAAATGGAGGATTATTATCAGGTTGGGACGAAAATCTTAGTAAATAATGAGTCCGAGCAAGTGATGAAGCCAATCGAGTATTCCAATACTTATATTGAGCGAGGCGTTACGTTAGAGTATCCGACTTTCGGAGGAAAGGTGACGGAAGGACAATATCAAATAAAAGGCTCAATAGATGAAAACGCTGAATTTGCTAAAGATACGACCCATATTTATGTTACAACGAAAAAGGGAGAGGATACAGCACTGGATGTCATTCCAGTTGAGAACTTCTCTTTTGACGACTCCTTTTATTTACGATTTGGACCTGGCACCTATGAGGTGACTGTAAGTGTTCCAGAAATTAAAGAGGAAAACAGCAATTATTTTCGCTATTTCGGCTTTGCGAAATTTGAGATAGAGTCTACAGGCGAGGATAAACGCGATCTTCTTCCTTCAAGAGGGATAGAGTCGGACGACCCGCAAATTAAAAAACTGGCAGAGGAAATTATTAGTGGAAAAACGACCGAGCGTGAGAAAGCAAAAGCGGTATACGATTACGTTACTAAGACCATTTCTTATGATGTTGGCAAGATGAAAAACAAAGAGTTCGAATGGGATGATAGTGCTCTTAAAACGCTTGCGGAAAAAACAGGTGTCTGTCAGGATTATTCCTATTTGGCAATTGCTTTGCTTAGAGCGGCGAATATGGAAGCTAGATTTATTGAAGGGACAGCGCTAGGCGGCTATTGGCCACAAAATCATGCTTGGGTAGAAGTGAAGGTTGACGGAAATTGGCTTACGATGGATCCGACATGGGGGTCCGGCTATATAGAGAAGGATCGATTTGTTGCTGCCTATACAGACAAATATTTTGATCCGAATATGACGGAGTTTGAGAAAACACATATCCGCAATGGAGTATCGTATTAAAAGGTTTATCGCGATTCTGCTAATCTGCTATATGCAATCACCATGAGTCGGGAGTGGAGACAATATCCATAAGTTGATTGCAAACGAGCGTTACATCACCGCTCCGCACCTTGAGAAGAGCGGAGTGATGGGGGGAAGTATTAAAGACGAGCATTTGTGGGCTATTCGATAGAGAATGCTAATCTATTAATTGAATGTTGAGTGCAAAAGGATATTGCAGCGACTGCTTATCAAAAACTTTTTTCTTAATATTTCGTGAGCTTGAATAATGGCCGTTCTTGTCTCCCTTTTCAGCATTTAAGCTCAATCTTATGATACTTTCCGGTTGACTATTTTACAAATTTGCCCTATCTTTATAGTTAACTTAATGATCGGTAGATGTTTACTCGTGCTTTTTTTCATATTGTGCGCTTTAGCATTCTTTTAATAGTTCATATTGATTCGAATGAAAAAGAATTCCAATTTAAAAAAGAGGGGTAACATGAATCGAGAAGAATGATACTGCTTGTTAAATATGGAAGTTATTTTATAAAACGAAAAAAGGAAGCACTTCAAAAAACTTCATTGAAGTTAGTTAGAGTGAAGCCGACAATTTTCAGAATTCAATGATCTAAAAAGGATTATTGAGTTCTAAAGTTGTCGGTTTTTTTATTGTTTTTAGATTTCGTTTCGTGAGGAACACTCTTTATAAGAGTGTCGGAGTCCAGCACAAGCTCCCAAAGCCCATCAAACCTCTTGTACCGTAAAAATCGGTATTTGTATTTTTACAGCCTGCGATAAGTTAACTAAGGGTGGCTAATGTAAAACACGTTTCTTTAAATCGCCCTTTATCGTTTGTACGACGATCGGCACCAGGGCACAAGATGGTTAGAATGTTCATCGCAGGAGCCATTTGCTTTCCAAATGTTCTGAGGCTACCCCACGTTTCTGTTTATAAATGTTAATTGTTAGTTGAAAAGGGAGAAATGAAAATGTTTGTTTCGCTTAGTATGTCTTCATTGTTGAACATTTTTTTCATTATGTTGATCGTTGCTGGGCTTAGTGGACTAGTGTTTTTACATCCACGGGTTCCAATCGGCTATGTTCGTGTTCATATTTGGATCGTGGCTTTGCCACCTTTTATTTCTGTGTTGGCACTTGCAAATACAAGTGCGAATGGTCAAATGGGGCCATGGTACGCAGATTCCTTAGCTTGGTTAATGGTTTTTTTTGTGCTTGCAATTGGCTTTATCATTCAGCGTTTCTCTGTCCGTTATTTACTAGGGGATCGTGCCTATCGTAAATATTTTACCCTCTTTACCTTGACTACAGGTGCTGCTTCCATGGCCTGGCTGAGTGCTGATCTTCGTTTAATGGTTTTATTTTGGGGTGCAACTCTTACAGGTTTGACTCTTCTTATAAGATTAAACCATGAATGGAAAGTAGTAAGTGAAGCAGCAAAGGTTTCTGGTCGCTTATTTCTACTAAGCTGGCTTGCTTTAGTATCGGCCATGGTCTGGCTCTTTCAAGCTAGCGGGCAATGGCTGTTGCCATCAGCGCTTTCAAATGAAAACTTAGTTTTGCTCGAGGATTGGGAGAGAACAGCGATTAATTTATTCATTGTGTTAGCCGTGATTATTCCAGCAGCGCAGTGGCCTTTCCACAGGTGGTTAATTGAGTCTGTTGTAGCACCGACACCTGTTTCAGCGATTATGCATGCTGGCTTAGTAAATGCAGGTGGAATCATGCTGACTAGATTTTCACCGCTTTTTAATGGGGATATTGCCTCGGTTACATTGCTTATACTTGCCAGCATCTCTGTTTTAATTGGCTCTGGAATTAGTTTAGTTCAGGTGGACTATAAGCGTCAGTTAGTAGGATCTACAATTGGACAAATGGGATTTATGCTCATTCAATGCGCTTTAGGTGCGTATATAGCAGCTATTATTCATCTTATTTTACATGGTTTGTTTAAAGCAACGCTATTTTTACAATCCGGTTCAGCAGTGCGCCGTTTTGAGGTATCGAATCGGATTAATGAAAGAGCCTCTTATTTATGGATCCTTGCTGGCCGAGCGTTAGGAATCGTTGCAGGGGGAGCTTTTTGGCTGATGGCTCCTGGAGAGGGATATCAATTGATTAGCGCTTTAATTATAGGCTGGTCATTGTCTGTTTCTTGGACACAGCTTGTCGCTTTTGGGGAAGGAAGGATTGGCCGTAGTGCTGGTTTCCTCTTTCTTGGAGGCGCTGCACTTGTGTATGTTATGATCCATCATCTTTTTTATGAGTTATTGCAAACAACTGCTTTTCAAAGTGTTCAACCTCCGATGGCAGTTGTGATCATTGTCGCCTGCCTTTTACTGTTTGGTAGTACTATAGGAGCGTGGATTGCCCGTCATCAGTCTTCTGTTTTCTTTGCCGTGCTTTATCTTTGGTTAGTTAAATTGGGGGAGGCAAAGGCTAAATCTGTAGACAGTCATCCTAGCTACCTTGAACGATATTTACAAAAAGGAGGTAATCATTGATGAGTGGGACATCTGTATTAATGAAGGAATCTTTGAAAACAAAGGATGCACATAGCGATTTTCAAGAAATGAGCGCGTTAATTGCTGCGGCAAGTCAGGTAATCGCCCCACTTTGGCCGATTTCAACCTTTGCAGCACGCAGCCCGTGGCTAGGTTTGGAAAAACAATCCTTTACTGGGGTGGCGAGTTGGTTAAAAGAAACCCGTGACGTTGATATATATCCTAGTGCTTCAATGATTTATGCGGCGAAACGCAAAGGGGAAATTGATGAGAAATTTGTGCAAAGGGCCTTACAGCATTGGCTTGATTCAAATTCATTTGATATTCCACGGGATGAGGCAGAACGATTTTGTCAGGCGGCCCTTAAATTGGAGCCACTACCAACTGAACTTTTATCATCATCTAAGCTTGAGCAGTTGGTCGCTCATCTGCATGAATTAAATAGTGGTTCTGGTGGAAAATTTACCATGCAACCATTGAGCTCATCTATAGAGAATCAAAGTCATGAAAAACTAATTAACATTCTCGATCATCATGTCATCAAGTGGTGCAAATTGTATTTGGATGATTCTCAAGCTGGCTGGACAATGCCGAATCGTGAGAAGGGGTTCTATCGTGCATGGCAACGCCTGATTCAATACGATCCGGCACTTAGTAAAAAACAGCGTCAAAGTCTAAAGGGGTGGCCAGAGGAGCCACAATCTGCCCTAAAGGCAGCGTTGCTTGCATTAGAAATCTCTGAGTCAGAGATCCAACCTTATCTTGAGGGGCATTTACTTTCCCTTCCTGGTTGGGCTGGAATGATGCTATGGCGCTCACAACAATCAAGTACAGAACAGGAACTGTTAACAGAGTATTTGGCTGTCCGAATTTCAATGGAGTGGGCCCTGATCCATCCTTACATGCCTTTGATCAATAAACGAGTTGCAGATAAGATATCCATGGCTTCGCTGTTAGCATCATGGTTTCATTGGGGAGAGCTTCCAATGGAGGAATGGTCAAAGATGTCTGTTGTGCAACAACAAGCGTATTTATCGTTTGCATCCCGATTCGATGAGCAACTTCGCAGGAAATTTTGGTTAGAAGCGTGGGAGCTAACACATGCGGAGCAATTAAGTCAGAAAATGAGAGTTGGTCAATTTAAGGACGATAATAAAAAAACACCTTTGGCTCAATTGGCGTTTTGTATTGATGTCCGGTCAGAACCTTTTCGTCGTCAACTCGAGCAAGAAGGTCCGTTTGAAACGATTGGAATTGCTGGTTTTTTCGGCTTACCAATTGCAACTAGTGAGCTGGGACATACTCACAGTCATCCTTCCTTGCCGATTATGTTGAAGCCTCAGCATAAAATAAAGGAGCTGGCAGAAAAGCATGAGCTCCAATTATATCAACACCGAAAGCAGGCAGTTCATTCTTTAAGCTATACGTTTAAAACGATGAAGCAAAATGTACTTGCGAGTCTGCTCTTACCTGAACTGAGTGGACCTTGGCTTAGCCTGCAAATGGTAGCACGGAGCTTTGTCCCTAGGAGGGCAGGACGCTTCATACGTGATCTGCGTGAGAGATGGCTCCGTAAACCGAATACAGAGCTTTCGCTTCATCATGCTGATGAGAGGGAAGCGGAGTTGCCTGTTGGATTTTCGGATGAGGAAAAAGTGAACTATGCACGTCAAACTTTAAAAATGATGGGATTAACAAAAAATTTCGCACCATTAGTTGTCATATGTGGACATAGTAGCCAAAGTACCAATAATCCTTATGCGGCAGCCCTTGATTGTGGCGCCTGTGGTGGTGCTGCAGGTGGTTTTAATGCAAGGGTCTTTGCTGCTATATGCAATCTTCCTGAAGTAAGAGAAAAGCTTTCTTATGAAGGAATAGACATACATGACGATACTGTTTTCGTTGCCGCTGAGCATAGAACGACGGTCGACGACTTAGAGTGGATTTATGTTCCTAAACTTTCCAAGGCAGCACAGGAAGCATTTGCGCGCATTGAGGCTATTATGCCTAACGTCAGTTATAAGGTAAATGCGACGCGACTTGCCCAATTGCCCCAACTTCAATCGAAGCTTAAGAAACCAAGCGCTGAGGCCCAACGATTTGCCGAAGATTGGAGTGAAATTCGGCCTGAATGGGGCTTAGCACGCAATGCCGCTTTTATCATAGGAAAGCGTGAACTAACTGAAGGGTGTGACTTGGAAGGAAGGACATTCCTCCATAACTATGATTGGCAGGAGGATGCAGATGGTGCACTTCTCGCTAGTATTATTGCGGGTCCTGGAACAGTGGCTCAATGGATTAATCTGCAATACTATGCTTCAACGGTCGCACCTCATTATTATGGCAGTGGAAGCAAAGCCACACAAACGGTGACAGCAGGTCTTGGGGTCATGCAGGGAAATGCGAGTGATTTGTTGACTGGCCTCCCTTGGCAATCGGTTATGGCAACAGATTTTGAGGCTTATCATTCACCGCTACGATTATTGATCGTTATTCAAGCACCGAGTGAATATATTGAACGATTATTAAATAACGATTCAGCATTTCGACAAAAGGTAAAGAACGGATGGGTTCGACTTGCCAGTGTTGATCAAGAGGGGCATTGGCGTAACTGGTAGCCTCATGATGAACAAAAAATAATCCATATATGGAAAGGAGCGAATGCTATGAATTTAGAGCAAGCTCAAAAAGCGTTATTTCTGACAGATATTGAATGCGACTGGCACTCACTTCTGCAGGAAACAACGAATATTCTGCCGGAAAACATGCTGACGATTCAATGCTATGGTCCGGTCATTTCAAATCCTTATGGAGATATAATGAGGTCGATTATCATCGCGATTTATCAGGAAAAAATAGAGGAGATTTATGTCGTAGGCACGGAAAATAATGAAGCTGTATCCGCAGATGTTCTTATCGAGCTTGATTCAATGAAAGATAAAATTCAAACTTTGGATTACCTTTTTCAACATAGCAAACCGGAATTTTCAGGGGAAACGGTTCATGAATGGTTAAATGAAAATGGTCGCGATCGGATTGAAAAATGTGTGAATATCATTTATCACCATCCGTTAGTGCCATCAAATGTTAAGGTCCGCGGTTTAATTATTGATCATGAGAATGGGAAACCTTCAATTGTGGAAGTCTCGCCTCAGATAACAGCATGAATTTGCAGTGGAGCGTGGAAATGCTAAAATGGGATGGTCCATGCAGAGGCCATTGACTGTAATAAGTTCATATACCGTTGCGACGAGTGCTTAATTGAAATTATTTTTTCACTTTATAGGAGATGTTTTAAATATGAAAAAGACGAAAGGTTCTTACGAATCCGAGATAAGCAAGGCCATCACACAATGGGAGAAGGACTTTCTTGGACGCGGCTCTCTATCTGTGAAAACAGATATATTACGCGATATGATTATTGTTAACTTGCAAGGAGTTTTAACACCAGCAGAATATACCGTTTGTGAAACAAAAGAAGGATTATTAACGATCAAGAAAACTCGTTCAGAACTAGTTGAATCTGGTGTTGAAGATCTTAAGAAAATAATTTTAACGATAACTGGAGAAAAAGTGAAAAGTTTTCATACAGATATAAGCTCTCGTACCGGTGAACGAGTAATGGTATTTAAATTATATAATGATCTTGAGAAAAGTTTATTTATGTGAATCGAATTCACAAGGTAAAGCTGCTTATTAAAAAAACGAGCAATATTAAGTTTGAAATCATTTATATCCGGAATTTTACGAATTAAAATCCTAAAAGAGTTGATTGATGTTCGTTTATTTACTTGAAGTCAATTATGAAATTGACTAATGTAAAAGCATTTAAAGGTTATAGCACTAATATAACAACGAATAATTTTCCTTTTGACCATGGACATACTCGATTTTTCGAATTTGTCTATGGTCTTTTTAATACACTTTTGTGAACAATGCTTTAGATAAAATGTTTTTTGGCTTATTTTTTCCTACCCAAACGCAATGAGCAAAAAATCAACATAAACCTTAGTTTTTTCGTTTATTTACTTGCTGGTCCATTCATTTAATATGAAGGATTTGGCGTTCTGTATGGATAATGCTCGGAATGGATTGATTGTAAGTCGTTGCCGCATATAGCAGTTATTATTGTGAAAAGCGCACCGATTGCTCCTTTAGAGGAAATGATTAAATTTGCCTCATGGTTGCGAGAGCTTGTGCGGGACTTTAGACTATAATGACAAGATTTTGAGAACCTCTTCTCCTCACCACTAATTACTCATATAAACCTATTCCCATTCTCTATTCATATTTTCTCAGCAACTTTCCAAAAACTTTAAAAATATAGCAAAATAACACCTAATTATATCCATATATATCCATAGATTTCAAGGATATGGAAAATAAATATAGTATAACGGAATAATTTAGAAAAATCGTATAAAAGAACTAAAAATTTTAACATTTGTAACAAAACACAAAAAGAATTACCAAATGTCTAGTTGCAATGAAAAACGACCTGTACTTTTTTCCTAAATATTCCCCCTTCTTTATACCTTTTAGAAATTTTGAATTCAAAATTTTCGTAGGACTATTTTAACTAAAGGTATCTTTGGGATGCTGAAGAAAGTTTGACGAAAATGTGAACGGGTGGTAGTAAATATATAGGCAATCAGGAAATATTTCGGAAAAATTCCAAGTGAAAAAGTATCATTATACATCAGTTTATTCAAAATGTAGGAGAGAGGTATTGGATGTTAGAGTCAAAAAGAAGAGCTATCATATTCATTTCGATTTCATTAATACTTGCAGCGATAGCTGGATTTATGTTTCTACAAAAAGTAAATGAATTGAATGCTAACTTAGGTGGAACCACAAAGGTTTTCGTTGCTAAAAGTGATATAAATTCAAGAACAATTATTACACCGGAGATGGTGGAAACGATTGACCTTCCTAATAAGTTCGTTACAGATACCCATGTAACAGACCCGAGGGAGATAACGAATAAAGTAGCGATAGTGCCATTATTTGAAGGGGATATGATTACAACCAATCTATTAAAGCCATTTTCAGAGGTTGGGGATCCTAATCATCGATTGGTCGCACTTTTTGCAAATGAAAGAGTCTCTTTTGACCAGGAGCTAGAAGATCTGGATCGTGTTGATATTATTGTTTCGCAACAATTCGATGGTCAACCGAAAACAGAGATTTATATGACCGATGTACATGTATTTCGAGTGGATAAAACAAAATCTGAGTTTAGAGGAGTAGCCTTGGAGGTTTCGAAGGAAGACGCTCCTAAATTAATTCATATGCAAAATTATGCTGATAGTATAAGAGTTTTAAAGGCGAATGTGGGACAGGAAGATAAAGCGGAAGAAGTAAGTGGAGAGACTGTTGAAAAGCAGGCAGAAACAAAAAATGAACAGCCTGCACAGCAGCAGGGAGAAACAAGTGAGCAGGCGAATACAGAGAAGAAGCCTGCAACGGAAAATAAGGCAGATAAAGAAACAGGAAAAGAAGCCCCGCAGAAGAGTGAAAATGGAAAAACAGAAGAGTAACGATTAATTGAGTGGATTTTAGCATGTTTTAGTTAAAGTATGAAATTTTCATGATTAGAATCTTAAAAATATTTTGTCATGATCCTTTGTTTAAGAAAATAAAATACAAATGTTCGTTTTTTATATACTAGGCTTTGTCAGAAAATCATTTTGAGAATTTGATGCTCCTGATGATTCTATCAAATGGGGAGTGGGTGATCCTTATCCTAGGGTTTTATCGCTTTGTAGCGATGCATAATTAAAGGATAAAAGTGAGATCAACAAGATGAGAGAGCAAATGCCACTTAAAAAGAAATTTGATTATATGTTGGAGGTACTGGATATGGGTACGGAAAGCAGTATTCTGCTTGTTAGCGATGATAAACAAATAAGTGAGCAGATTATTCAACAAGCATTACAAATGTATCCTAATTTAACTCAGGCTGCTCCTTCTGAGGTGAAGAAGGAAATCGATCGTTTATCTCCGGATGTCGTTCTATTAGTCAATCCAGATGATGAATCAGGGATTGAGCTAGTTCAATATATACACGGTGAGTATCCAAATATTATTATCGTTTTTATTGCAAAAGAGCAGGATTTTCTTTTGCTTCGTGATGCGTCGAGAGCGGGAGCAACGGATTTCTTTATTCTTCCCGACGAGATGGGGCAATTTAGTGACAGAATCGAGAGGATTCTTCTAATTGCAAAAGAACAAAGCGCCACGATTGAAGGGAACTTAGTACCACATCAAGGAGGTCTTCGGAGGGGGAGAGGCCAGATTTTTTCCTTTTACAGTGGAAAAGGTGGCAGTGGTTCAACACTAATTTCAAGCACCTTTGCCCAAACACTTAAATTAGAATCAACATCACAAGTTTTATATATTGATATGAATTTACAATTTGGCGGGGCAGAAATGTATCTTGGGCTTGAAAGCAATCGTTCGCTTGCTGATTTAAAACCCGTTATCAATGAACTAAATGAAAACCATATTCGCAATGTCAGTGAAAAAGAGCCCAATTCGAAAATGGAAATATTACTAAGTCCACGAGATGCTGAAGTGGCTGAAGGGTTGAATGATGATTTTTTTACAAAGTTGTTGAGAGCTTGTAGAAGAAGCTATGACTTCGTTATCGTCGATCTTCCTTCGAATATGAACACCAATACATATGTAGCGTTAGAAGAGGCAGATAAAATTTTCTATGTTATGAATCTCGACACACCTTCCTTTAAAGTATTTAAGCATGTGGAGGATCTATTCAATCGATTAGGAATGGATACGGATGGACGGCTGCACATTGTCGTCAATGAGAAGGGGAGAGAAAACGAGCTTACTCCTAGTGACTTAAAAAACTTTATTGGAGTTCCAGTAGTTGCGGAAATAAGAAGGGATATTAAAGGGGTCCAATCCTTTATTAATAAAGGAGAACCGTTAAGAAAGGTGCCAAAAGAGAAAAAGCTAATCCCGCTCGCAAAGGATATTCGCAAGTGGACACTGACGATTCTTAAATAAACAGGTATGGAGATGAATGCGAGAAGAGCGAGAAAGGAGGAGGCCCTCTTATGTCATTATTTAACCGTTCAGAGAAAAAAATTGAGAATGCAAGTAAAGAAGGTCAAGTTCATTATTCTTCTTACGATAGTCATTATGTCGATGAGCTACTTGAACATTATAAAACAAGATTACTCCGTGAAACGAATCTTGAACAGTTGACAAGTTTGACGCAAGGAGAAATGAGACTTGCGATCGAACGAATGATCAGTCAATTTATGTCAGAGGAAAAAGTGATTATTTCCAGACGCGATAAGGAAATTCTTCTAACCCGACTAATTGATGAGTCTGTTGGCTTAGGTCCATTAGAGCCGCTGCTTCAGGATGATGAAATTACTGAGATTCTCATTAATGGCCACAACCAAGTGTACATTGAGAAAAAGGGGCAGCTGCAGCTAACAGGAATTCAATTTCGCGATGAAGCCCATGTTAGACATATTATTGATCGGGTTGTAGCCCCGTTGGGGAGGCGTGTCGATGAAAGTTCTCCGATGGTGGATGCTAGGCTTCCTGATGGGAGTCGTGTCAATGCCGTTATTCCACCTGTCAGTTTGAATGGAACGCTGATTTCAATACGGAAATTTAGAGCAGACCCTTATCAAATGAGTGATCTCCTTGACTTTGGCTCATTAAATGAAGCGATGGCACAATTCATCCAAGCAGCCGTTTTTGCCAAAATGAGCGTCCTGATTTCTGGGGGAACTGGTAGTGGGAAAACGACGTTATTAAATGCGTTAGCAAGGGCAATTCCAAGCGGCGAACGGGTTATTACAATCGAGGACTCAGCAGAGCTAAAGCTTGGTCGACCAAATGTGGTTGGCATGGAAGCAAGACCACCGAATGTTGAGGGAACTGGTGAAATCACGATCAGACAATTGGTTCGAAACGCTCTTAGAATGCGGCCCGATCGAATTATTGTAGGAGAGGTGCGCGGTGCAGAGGCATTTGACATGCTACAGGCGATGAACACTGGACATGAAGGTTCTCTTACGACGGTCCATGCCAATTCTCCGCTCGATGCATTGAAACGTGTAGAGGGGATGGTTGTGATGGCAGGGATGGATTTGCCTTCAAAGGTTATTCGTGAATACATCGTTGGGGCGCTAGATTTAATTATTCAAGGAACCCGTTTGCCTGATGGACAGAGAAAGCTTATATCCATTTCAGAGGTTGTCAAGAGACCGAATGGCGAGGCCGAAATCCAAGAAATATTTCGTTTTAAACGTACGGGAATAGATTCAGATGGAAAAGTGCTAGGTTACTTTACACCAACAGGAATTGTCCCGCAATGTTTAGAGCGATTACAAGTGTTTGGAGCTGCCATTGATGAATCCATTTTCCAAGCAGAGGAAGAGGTGAAGAATAGTGATTATATCTATTCTTTATAGTTTAGCGGTTCTATTTGCGTTATGGAGCGCCTACAATCTCTTAGGTTATCGTGCTTCTAAAAAAGAATGGGGAAACAGAGTAAGCAAGTGGTTTGGCAGTAGGAATACGAGAAAAAGTTTTATTTTGATTCTAGGTGATAAGTTCGATGAAACCAAGTATGGGAAGAAAACGAATCTCCAGTTAAAACGGGCTAATATCCAATTGATGCCGTCAGAATTTTATGGAATCTTACTTTTAGGTGTCAGTGTAACCGCCCTATTGCTCAACAGTTTCTTCTCCATCAAATTTCCCATTAATCTTATTATTTCAATCGTTCTAATGGAAATGGTAAGAAGGGGCCTGTTTTTGATTCGAAAAAATAAATTCCAAGAGAGAATGAATGAGCAATTGCCGGAAATTTGTCGGATTCTTGCCAATTCTACTCGATCCGGCATGACGTTAACACAAGGAATCGGAATTTGCGCTCAAGAATTAAATGAACCAGCAAAAGACGAATTCCGAAGATTATACGGAGAACTTCAACTTGGTGTTGATTTTAATCGGGCGTTAAAAAATTTAGAAAAAAGAATTCCATCCAGAGAGTTTAAACTATTTATTGCCTCGCTCTTGATTCAAAAGCAGGCGGGTGGAAATATGCATGCGGTTCTAGATGAAATGGGGCAAACATTGGAAGAAAGAAAACTGCTTTTGCAAGAGATCAAAACGATGACTGCTGAGCAGCGATATATCGCTTATATCGTACCTGTTTTACCAATATTTTTATTGCTCATTATGAATAATCTAGTAGACGGGTTTTTAGATCCGCTGTTTTCAGGAATTGGTATTATTCTTCTCGGTTTATTTGTGATTGGGACGTTATTATCTTTCTTTTTAGTAAAGAAAGTAACGGATATAAGGGTGTAATGATATGGATGGAATGATTTTAATAAGTGTGGTCATTAGTTTTTTTCTACTAGCAGCCGGCCTCAAGTATTTCTATGATTACTTGACTGAAAAACAAGAATTAAAACAGCATGTTCATGAAAATGTGATGGTCAACCGCTTTGATATGAAGAGCGGGAAAACGAGAAAAGAAAAAATTTTAGAAAAGACCTTTTATTATGCCGATGATTTTTCTGCATTAGGAAATAGAATTAACTTTTTCAGTGAATCTCATGAAGTAGAAAGATGGTTGATACAAGCAGGGTATCCATACGCTTTAACGGTTGAACGTTTTCAGGGGTTAAAAATATTTATGATGCTTGTAGGCTTTGTAATGGGAGTATTGTTAATGATTATTGGCTTCCCATTCGCGCAATTTTTAATTCTTTTCTTGCCTCTGATTGGTTATTTTGCAACGATTTTTTGGCTGAAGGGAAAAGCGACAAAAAGGCAGGATGAGCTTGGTTTCTCTTTACCAGACTTCCTTGATACGGTCAGTGTCACGCTTCAAGCCGGCCTTGGTTTGGATCAAGCATTAAGAGAAATTGTTCCATATTTTCGAGGACCAATAGGTGAAGAATTTTCAAGGTTTAATCAAGAAATCGACCTTGGAGTTCCGAGGGAGCAGGCGTATAGGAGGATGCTAGAGCGAAATGATAACCTCGCTTTTCAGTCATTAATTAAATCATTAATTCAGGGCTCTAAGCTGGGAGTTCCAGTCGCTACAACATTCAAAATACAAGCAAACGAGATGCGGCAAATGAAGAAAGAGAAAATTAAGGAAATGGCGGCAAAGGCCTCTCCGAAAATCACCATGATTACATCATTTATTGTCATGCCGACCGTGATGATTTTGATCGGTGGCCTGCTTATTTTAAATATGTTCACTGGTGATGACAGTTTACTAAACATGTTTAAGTAAAAATTAACAGAATAAAAGAGTAAGAGAATCCACTTGAAAGGAGGTGAAAGGCAAATGTTCAAAAAGAAATGTATTGAAATGTATGTGAAGTGCAAAGGGCTTCTTCAAAATGAAAGAGGTGCACAAACACTTGAGTGGGTTGCAGTTGCTGCAGTTGTTGTCACAATTGCTGCATTACTGGGGGCTGCATTTAAAGATGGCGATGGTCTAAAGGGTCTTGTTGATAAAATTATTGAGAAGGTCCAAAACAGCCTGTAAAGATGTACTTGAAGTACATATTATTTAGTAGACACCTAAGGTGGTGGTAATTGAATGGTTCAATTGCCACTATCATTTTTTGAGGAGTGTACATTTTTTATGCAAATAAAAAGCTATGTATTAGCCATTATTCTTCTTTTGGGAATCAATGTTCTAGCTGCTTGCAGTGAGAAAAAAGAATCAGATGCACCGGAGAATGGTGATGAAGTGCAACAAGAAAAAACGGAAGGGCAAGCTGTTAGTATACAGGAACTTATTGCTGAACTTCCTGAACCATCCACAACTGCCGAGGAATATATCAACGCTGAACCAGGGCTGTATGCTGGAAAACTATATGCTGATTTGCCAACGGAAGAACAGGAGGAAGTTGTTAGTTTATTTAGGGAGCTACCAAAAATTGGTGAAGAACCAACAGAGGAAGAAATTGAATTATATTGGCGCAAAACGCTTTCCCTTCTTCATGAGGACTACCCTAATCCTGCCGATGCCCTTGATGAAGTAAAGATTGAATCGTTCGGAAGTCCAGAGCTCGAAGATGAGCGTTTTCATTTTAAAGAGCAACTGAATGTACAAATCATTCTTGATGCAAGTGGCAGTATGGGGAATGAAATGGATGGGAAAACAATGATGGATATCGCTAAAGACTCCATTACAGAATTTGCTGCTTCGCTACCTGAAGGAGCAAACATCGCACTCCGCGTTTACGGACATAAGGGAACAGAGAAAGAGAAGGATAAAGAGCTTTCCTGCAGCAGCAATGAACTTATATATGATATGCAAGCATATGAACAAAACGCTCTTCAACAAGCATTGAGCGGGGTTAATCCTGCCGGTTGGACACCGTTGGCAGATGCGATTGAGCAAGCAAAAAATGATTTATCTCAGTATAACAGTGAAAGCAATACAAATATTATTTATTTGGTTAGCGACGGGATCGAAACCTGTAATGGGGATCCAATCGCTAAAGCAAAAGAGCTTGCGGGATCAAATATTCAGCCTATTGTTAACGTCATCGGATTTGATGTCGATTCAAAAGGACAGCAGCAACTAAAGGAAGTGGCTGAAGCAGCTAAGGGAATTTACGAGAATGCAAGAAATGCGGAGGAGTTAAAACAACAGCTCCAAAAGGCGAAGGACGTCGCTGACAAGTGGAAAGAATGGAAGGAAAAATCCATCAATACAGCCAATTCGAACAGATTGGATCAATTTTTAAAGAATATCCCAGCCTACCATATTGAATGGATGGAAGCGAACCGTCGTGAAAACTTAAATTTTTCAAAGCCATTAATTAAATTGCGGGATGAAGGCCATATAAGCAGAGATGCATATCAGCAGTTGATTGAAAAAGTAGATCAAAGATTTAGTACAGGAATAGAAATCGGTGATCAAATACGTGAGGACTTACGTGCATTAGCTGAGAAAAATTTCGAGGATGCAGAAAAAGAGATTAATGAAATATATAGAAACAATGTAGAAAATACCGATCAATAGGTTTGTACTTTTTCAAAGAGAGAAAAGGCGTTGAAATTAAGGGGTGGAAGAATGCTCCAGTTACGAAAGAAAATTCAGGAGGAAAAAGGGTCTGCAACATTAGAATTTATCATGGTGATGCCCTATTACCTTTTCTTTATGCTATTACTTTGGCAGGCTGTTGCTTCAGGCATTACAATTATGCAAGCTCAATCAGCAGTTAATGAAGCAGCGAAAATATACGCTGTAACCAAAAATGAATTCGAAGCAAAAGAGGTGGCGGAGAATATAATTGGGCACAGTGATATTATGACATTTGAACAGTTTCATGTTCCCCCACATTCAGGTAAAGAGTTTACCGCAGAAGTAAAATTGAAACATGGACTTGTTTTTGTTCCAAAAGAGTGGAGAAATGTTGCGTCCGTGGAACTGACTCATTCTGCTTCAGGAAGGGTAATTGAATGAAGAAGTACTTGGACAATGAACGGGGCAGTGGCGTTATTTTAACGATTTTCAGTTTTGCGATTGTGGGGATCATGTTAATTCTAGTGCTTAATATTGCCATGGTTTTTACAAAGAAAGAGCAGGCGTCGATTGCGGCAGAGCATGCCAGTATAGCAGCAACGAGCGTTGTGTATGAAAAAATTGATAGCGTTGTGAAACATCATGAAAAAAAAGTGCTGATTGGCATTGATGAAGATGGTGTTGAAATTTTCAAATACGAGCCGCTCATTGATAAGGTGCGTGACAAAGAGTCTGCGATTAAAGCTTCCAATCCATGGCTTTCAAATAATGAGGCTTATATTAAAGCGGTCAATGATGTCTTAAGCAAGGAAATTCCAGATGATGAGGATTTGCCAGCTAAAATTTCTGCTGCAATAGATTCTGCAAAATATTCTATTCCATCCGTGATAAGAAATACGATTGCAGAGAACTCTGGTGAGGTGACCGATTTTGACTGGAACTTCTTATATGATGAAAACCGTATTGAAGTAATAGCGAAAACAAAATTTGAAGCTGTTAATCATGATGGCATTCAGTTTGGCGGAGAAAGCGATATTCCGCAGAGGGGAAAAGGTCCGGTTATTTCGTTTATTGAGGTATCTGGATGGTAAGAGTTCAATCATAGCTTTCTAAGAAAGGAGTGGATGGAGCGGATGAAAAGAAAGACAAAAGTTTGGATAAACAGAATTACTGCTGTGTTTATGGCAGTTATGGTTGTTTTTATGAGTTTCTTTCCTATTATTACATTTGCCGAAGGGAATTTTAAACCTGGAAACTTCTCTCCGGGTAACTTTACACCCGGAAATTTTACCCCTGGGAATTTTACTCCCGGTAATTTCTCGCCAGGCGAGTTTACCCCAGGTGATTTTCAACCAGGAGAATTTAGCCCAGGAGAATTTGCTCCGGGCGATTTTCAACCAGGAACCTTTAGTCCAGGTGAGTTTAATCCAGGCGATTTCGTGCCAGGTGAAGGAGCGACACCGGGGCAATACACTCCGGGTCAAACAACGCCAGGAAATTTCACAGAGGGAACGCCTGGAACAAACCCTGACGGCCAAAACAGAAATCCCACACCATCCACAACGAATCCATCTACTATAGAAAATCCATCTTATGACACGAATGCTCCAACAACCGGTAGTGGTGAAACGGATCAGAATCAAGGGGATTCAAGCTCCGAGGGTACGAAAAAGTATCCATTTAGTGATGATCCGGCATACCAAGGGCTTAAATTTATCACGAACAGCATGATCTTTCCAGCTATAAAGGGACTCGATAAACATACTTTAATTGATATTGATTGGAATCGCTATGAGGAGAATTTAAGTAAAAGTGTAGCGAAGAGTCTCATAAAAAATCAGCTAGGAAATATGTTTGATGGGAACACATTATACGGGGGCCTTGGTAAGTTAGGATTAGATATATGGTCAGGAGTAGACAACGCTAAGCACATAAGCGGGTTTTTTAACTCTTGGACGGATATTAAATCCATTTGGAATACTGCAACAACTACAGGTGGCAGCTTTAGCGGTGCAGCTCTTGGTTCAGGTTCATTTTTCTCAAAAATAACAAAGCCTTTTGATATGGGGACAGGTATTGCAGGAAAAGCTGCCCCGTGGATGGCTGCAATTAGTACGGGTATTTCAGGAGCAGAAACGATCATGAATTTTGCCAATGGAGATACTGTAGACGGTTTTGCTAGTCTTGGCGAAACCCTCATGTCTGGGGCAGTCGTCTTATCTGCAACAGGAGTTGGAGCGCCAATTGCGGCAGGCGTTGCGATTGCTGGTGGAGTACTTTGGGCAGGAGCAAAGATTGTGAAACATAAGGATACAGTTGTTAAAGCTGTCAAAGCAGTAGGAAATGGTATTGCTAATACTGCAAAAGCAGTAGGTAATGTTGTAAAAGGCGGAGTAGATGTCGTGAAATCTGGGTTTAAGAAAATTGCAGGCTGGTTTGGGTAATAGGATGCTTACTATCTAAAAGCAGGTTTGTTATGCTTGGTTTATGAGTACAAATAGGTGGGGGATTGAGAAATCCTCCACTGAAAGAAAAATGATAAGACATTCAAAGAATAGAAGTTTTTAATGGAGGCAACAAACATGCTTAATATGGGGAATATTCCAGAACATATTCGTACATCTCTAAAAAATTTTTATAAACAAAATGAAAAGCCAGACGTCTTTCCATCAAAATTTCAAGTCAATGGTGAATATTATTATTATTTTACGTTTGCGCCTGCCAAGGAACAACTGATCATGAAAGAGGATGGTACTGTCCCGTATTTCCATGAGATAAAAAGAGAAGCTCTAATTTTTAATAACTACAATATTTCAATTGAATCTCTTATTGCTGTGGGTGGCAAGTGGGTGAAATCTGATAAAAGAAAAAATTATGAGCAATTATTAAACATATTGAAAGATCTAAAGAAAAAATTACCAACAGATTTAAATAGTTCATACAATTCATATGTAATGACAGCGGAGAGGATTTTAGAGGAGCAGTCCAATATCGAGATGACTGTGCAAAAGGCGACTGAGATTTGGGATCGAACTAATCATGAAGAGCTTGCTACAGAGCAGGATCAAATTGATATGAGACAGTGTATTGTTGATCTATCGCGAGCTGCTTATCGACAAAATGAAATTCAATTACGTACAGAAAAAGAAAGAGAGATCATTTGGAATTATGTTTCTTCGAATAAATGGTCTATTGGTTTAGGTTTATATCTAAACTTAAAAAAATATCAAAAAAACATGATGAAAAACACACCAGAAAATATTAGAGAAGCAGAAGAGACAGGAAAAATGGTACTTGGGAAAGATCTTCCTCTTGAAAAGCACGAAAATGCTGAACAAGTATGGAAACAGCTTCGAAACCCAAGGTAGGAGGATACGAAATGCTAGCATCAATTAAGGAAGCTTTAGCGATTTATAAAAGGAATTTTTGGCGCGTCCTATTAATAGGATTGACGATTATTTTACCGATTCAACTTATTTATACGATTGTCGTGAATTTTGTTTCTCTTCCGCTTGCTTTTTTTAATATCCCCCTTTGGAGTAATTTGTTTCAAGGCATTTTTATGATCATGAGTCTTTTTTTAATTTTAATCCCACTGATTAGTTTAGTAGTCCAAGAGACAAGAACGCAAAAGGTGAATACAGGAAAAATATATGTTGATATGCTGCGATATTCTTTCTTTTTATATGTAATTAGTATTCCTGTGTCTATCTTAACGACGATCGGTTTTTTTCTATTAATTATTCCTGGGCTCGTCTTGTTAATCTTTTCGATGGGAATGCCATTTGTGAAAGTGACAGAGGATGACTCTTTAAAGGGAGTTTTGAAAAAATCTATTGCGTTTGGGAAAGAGCATTTTATGAATATTTGCGGACTGCTACTTCTTTTTGCTGCGGTTGATTTTCTTGCTTCATTTTTATTAACCTATTTAGCGATTGGTTTAACGGGGCTGATGGCCATTACAAACTGGGCATTAATGGTCTTGAATATGTTTTTGCTTCCCGTCTTCGTCTTCACAGTCGCAAAGCTTTATCTTGATTGGAATGGAGAAGCAGATCTTGTCCATGAAGATGCCTATTTTCAACAGTTAAAACAATATCAATAACTTCCCTTGAAGGAACCTCCTTTAAGGGTTTTTTATTGCCTGTTTTTAATGTAGAATGCTCTCACTTTTAAAAAATCGCTGCTTTCCTCATATAACAGGTGCCTTATCTCCCTAACATTTGGTAAAATAAAAGTTGAAACTCATTTTACATTATAGTAGATGAATGGATCATTTTAATAGATTTAGAACAAAGGTAGGTGGCAGATGTGGGACTAGATTGGCTCATGGAATTTTTAAAGGGTACATTTAAACTTTTTCTCCATCCGATTTTTTATTACAGTTTCTTTTTAGCAGCCGTATTGGGTGTATCACGAGTTAAAAGAGAACGAAAAAACTTCAGTGTTAGAGCGGAGAATGCCTATTTTGAGCTGAGACAGCTCCTACCATTAGGAATCGTCATTGGACTTGGAATTTCTGTCGTCATGATTGGGGTTGGATTAGCGATTCCATTTGCAACGATTATTTTTGTGGCACTTCTTACTTTGGTATTAAGCATTGCCATGAATCCTCGACTATTATCACCTGTCTTTACGATTGGTTTTGCTTTCTTCCTCACCATTTTTGCAGGGGGAGAAAAGTGGTCAGTACCACTGTTTCAGAATGCGTTTCTCCAATTAGAGGAGAAAATTTATCCGTCTATCGCCATTCTTTTGGCGCTTCTTGTCATTGGTGAGGGCATCTTGATATTCATGAACGGCAAAAAAGGAACCTCTCCTAAGCTTACCATTAGCAAAAGAGGACAGCGTGTTGGAATACATGAAGTCAAGCGTTTGTGGATGATTCCTGTCTTTTTGATAATCCCGGGCTCATCTTTACAAGCCCAATTCGAATGGTGGCCAGTTTTTTCAATCGGATCAGAAAGCTTTTCATTGCTCCTCGTTCCATTTACAATAGGATTTCATCAACGGATCCAGGGCATTCTCCCGATAAAAGCTGTCCAAGCTGTCGGGAAAAAAGTGATAGCTTTAGGCCTTCTCTTGGTTCTCATGGCAATCGGAAGCTATTGGCTCCCAATTTTAGCGATCGTTACGGTGTCGTTAGCTATCCTAGGAAGGGAATTTATTGCCTTAAGACATCGCATAACCGACGATAGTTTGCCGTTTTATTTTTCCAAACGTAACAATGGCTTGATGATATTAGGTATTCTCCCCGAATCGCCTGCAAGTAAAATGGGGCTGCAGGTCGGTGAACTTGTGCTCAAAGTGAATGGAAGTCTCGTTCACGATGAGACAGGATTCTACACGGCCTTGCAGCGAAATCGTGCCCATTGCAAACTGGAAGTACTTGATGCACAAGAGCAAATACGCTTCGTCCAACGGGCACTATACGAAGGTGACCACCACGAGCTAGGCATTCTCTTCGTCCAGGACGAGAAAAAGTGGGGAACAGAGGTAGGGTAATGTGTGATTTTTCATAATTAGTTAGAATCGTTTCATAATAAGTTAGAATGATTTTTCATAATAAATTAGAATATTATTGATTTTATTTTTAACGTCTTGAAGGTAAAGCTTTAAGACGTTATGTGTTTATTTATCAAATATTAAAAAGGTATATGGGTGTTTTTATTTGGAGGAAGGGTTTATGGCAAATAAAAAAACTTTATTAATTTGCCCGAAGCCGTTTAATGATGAAAGTCTAGCGGGCTATATATTGAGGTTAACAGAAAGAAACTTTTACGAAAAGATAAGTCATATATATATAATGTCTGATCTTTGGGAAACTGTAAAAGGGAGAAGTAGTAATGGAAACCTTTTAAGCCCGTTAAAAGTGAATATGAATAACCTATGCGAATTAATTAACTGTTCTATTGATAATATACAAAAATTATCCTTTGCAACTAGTAACGTTGACTACACCTACCCTTTTCAATTTAATAATCAACCAATACATCGAGAAGCAATACATACTACAAAAACAAAAATATGCCCTAATTGTTTAGCAGAGGAAGCATATCACAGGAAGGCATGGGATTTGGTACCAGTGACGGTATGTATTAAACATAAAAAGATTCTGGTTGATCATTGTAATAGTTGTAAAAAGGAAATTTCTTGGTCTCGTACAAAGATTTTAGAATGTTCTTGTGGACAATTATTAACAGAAATCCCTACGAGGCGTGTATCCATTCCAGAAACATTAATTAGCTCTTTATTTTATAATAAGGCTCCAAAAAGATTAAGTCTATCTAATGGTAATCCATTAATAAATTTGGGTTTCTTTGATTTATATGAGGTTCTAGTGTTTTTTTCTTGGTTCCTAAAAAAAAGTAGTAACTGGAAATTGAGAAATAAATACATCGGCAAATCTCTGAATAATGAAGAGGTTCATAGGTTATTTTCAGAAGTTTCTGTGATATTTAAAAAGTGGCCAATAAATTTTTTGAAACTCCTTGATAATATCCACGAATCTTCACTGAAGGTAGAGGGTGATACCTCAATTGAAAATCATTTTGGGTATTTTTATACTTCGATTTACAGACACTTAAATAGAACGAATACAAGATTTATACTAGAAGAGTTTGATGATTACCTCGCTAAAAATTGGGATGGTGGCTATATTGCGGTATTAAAGAGCTCATCGTCTAAAAACTTGAATAAAAAGTATATCTCTGCAAAAGAGGTTTATGAAATATACGGAATATCTGCTGATATAGTTAAAGATTATATAAATAAAGGTGTTTTTCGTGGAGTGATAAAAAAACGGGGACAAGCAACATTGATATTAGTAGAAAAGGAAAGTGTAGAGAGGCATAAAGAGAAAATGGAAAATACAATATCTACGCAGGAAACAAGTGAAATTCTTGATATTTATGATAGGAGTGTTCATATACTTCAAAGGTATAAGTGTATTGAAGCATTCAGGGGACCTCAATTAGATGGATATCCCCATTGGCGATTTTCTAAAGAAACTGTCTATGGACTGTTAGAGGAGATAGACAAAAAAACTTTAACTTTTAATAACGAAAATGTTGAAAAAGAGATAATCACTTTCCGTATCGCACTACAAACAGCTGGTAGTTATAAGTTTGGTATAGGAGAACTTGTGCAGGGAATCATAAACAATCATATTAGACCTGTTAGATTAGGAAAGGGAAATGGTTTAAACCAATATGAGTTTCTAAGAGAAGATATAAGGGAATATTTTTTAAAACTTCGAGCATATGCAGATAAAGAATATATACTAATGATAGAAATGGTAAAAACATTAGGAGTTAAAAGAGAGAATATTGCTGATTGGATGAAAAAAGGGTTTCTTAGTTATGAAGTTGGAAATACAGAGGAATTTAAATCAAAAAGGCAAGAGTTTGATAGCTTTATTAACACTTACATACCATTGTCGATTGTTGCTAAAGAATTGAATACAAACTCAGGTAGCTTATATCAAAAATTATTAAGTAAAAATATTGTTGCTTTAACTGGTCCCAGGATAGACGGTGGAAAACAATACTTATACGATAAATTTAAAATAGATAGTTACCTAGAAGCAATAGGGTTCAAAAAAATTACACTTATAAATAAGTAGTGAAGGAAGATGCCTCCGTTAAAATTAAGGGGCATTTTTTAAATCACAGATAAGTAAATCAGTATATTCATAAACCAGATGGTAAAGGCTGACCATTATTTGGGGATCGGCTATAAATGGAGTTTTGAGGATGAACAGTGAATCTTTAATGATTGATATATTATTATCAATTGGCCCCTTAGCCATAGTTGTAAGTATCATGCTTAATATTTTAATCAGTATAGCAGGAATTATCCCAAGTGTATTTATAACGGCTGCTAATATTACCGTTTTTGGATTTCATACAGGTTTAGTCATATCGTATATCGGTGAATTAATGGGAGCAATCGTTAGCTTTTGGTTGTATCGAAAGGGAATTCAAACCATAAATTTAAAAACTTTAAACAAAAATAAGTGGTTGGTAAAACTTCAAAATACAAAGGGCTGGGATACTTTTTACATGATTGTAATGCTTAGAATTCTTCCTTTTGTTCCTTCTGGAATGGTTAACCTAGCATCAGCAATAAGTAGGACTACACTCCTTACTTTCATTGCAGGAAGCTCTTTAGGAAAGCTACCTTCACTCATCATTGAAGCCTACTCAGTAAACCAAGTGTTGGAAGCTTCCACTAATGAAAAAGCGTTCTTAATTATGACTTCTCTCATTATTTTTATCATTTATATTATAAAAAAGTATTTAAAGTAGAGGGAATGGAGGATTCAAAAGATTGAAGAATGACTAAAAGAGGGAATGAAAACCTTTCTTTTCATAACGAGCATCTTATTAAAATTTTTTATTATTTCTCAACTGAATCTGCACATATTCTTGCGAGAATAATTGTGTAAAATATTTTAGTAAGATGGAGGAAAAACCATGGAAGTTAAAAAGATTTTAATGATTCTAGGGGCCGCAATGATTATATTGTTTATTGGATGGTTTTATATAGCACAATTACATGTTCCGGAAGTTGAGACGGAGGATGATACTATTGAGGAACAGGTCGAAAATTCAGCATCAAATATCAAAAGAGAAGGCATAGAATCTTCAATACAAAGAACAGGCTCACAAGGAACAGTCCAGATACAAGTTTCCTTAATACACGAAAAAATTCTCATCACAACTCTTTTTTGAAGTAGACTTTAATACACATTCTGGTGATTTGCTTCAATATGAGATGGACTAACTTGCACAACTTTCTTTTGAGAACCATCCAAATGGAACAGCTGAGTGGGAATTATCCAATGAAGATTCTCATCATATGGTCGGCTCTTTAACGTGGAATGGAGAAGTCTTGGATGAACGTATCACTTTGAGATTAGATAATATTGAAAACATCCCATCTAGGTCATTTAATTGGGAGAAAAATGATGTAGCTCAAATTGTTCAGGATGAATAAATAGAGGAGGAGACAAAATGAAGCAAAAGACAGGCATAATACTGGTTGGTTTATTTATAGTGGTTGCTATTATTTTTATTTCTACAAAAGGAGAACCTTCTTTAGCTTATATACCTAATGCTAGCGATGGAACGATTTCGGTTATCGATATTATTAAGCAGCAAGAAACTAAAACAATTAAGGCCGGAGATGGAACACACGGGTTAGAGCTTTCACCAGATGGGAAGTTTTTATATGCCTCAAACCGAAGTTCCAATGATCTTGTTAAACTAAATCTTGAAAATTATGAGATTACAAAAAGGGTTGTCACAGGGGAAACAGCGAACCACGTATCTTATGTACCTGGCGATGATAAACTTTATGTAACAAAAAAAATTCCAATGATTTATCGGTAGTGGATGATAATAGTTTTGAAGTTATTAAGAAGATTAAACTTGGAGAAACTCCTAGAAATAAGTTTTTCCATGTAGATGCTTTTGGAAGTTTGTATTTTATTATTCTGAAATCCTGTTAAATACAGGATTTTTTTGATCAGTAATAATTACTATATAAAAGACGTTTTAAGTATAAAAGAAAGTAAATGGAAAATAATAATTCCGACAAAACTATTTGGAGGTTTTTAACATGGTGTACTTTCAGCTTCACCAAAAGATATGGATCAATGTATTGAAATTTGTGTAAAATGTGCTAGGGCTTGTGAAGAATGTATAACTGCATGCTTACAAGAACCAGATGTTCAAGCAAGGGTAAAATGTATTCAAATGCTTAATGATTGCGCTGAAATTTGTTTGCAATCTGTGGCTTTTATGGCCAAAAATAGTATGTATGCTAAACAACATTGTCAACTTTGTGCAGCTATTTGCGAAGCTTGTGCAGTGGAATGCGAAAAATTCCAAGATGCACATTGCCAAGAATGTGCGAAAATTTGTCGTGAGTGTGCAGAAGTTTGCAGAAATATGGGTTCTTAATTACTAGGAAATCTCTCCGCCTTATAAAAAGACAACTCTCGTTCATTTTTTGAGTGTGGAGTCGTCTTTTTTCTATTTATTCCGGTTTACTTCATGATTTTAACCGACTTATTGCCATTTAAAAAAACTTACTATAATAATCACCATTGTTTCTTGTTTCATACTTTTTATAAAATTTGGAAATTACTACAAAAAGGATGGATTTTCAAATGAAGGACGGACTGATTTCTACAGAACATATTATTATGATCGTAACAGCAACAATTATTGGTACATTAGCTCGTGTGCTTACGATTAAAGAAGATTTTAGACAATATCCAAGTTACCCAAACGGGTATATGCTTCATCTAGTGACAGGTTTCGTTGCTGCTGCTTTGGGGGCATTTGCTATACCTGCTCTTATGACCAAAAACTTTACTGCTGTTACTTTTCTTACCGTAGCCATTCAACAATTTAGGGACGTTAGAAAGTCTGAAAGAGAAAGCTTAAAGGATTTAGAGAATACGGAATATGCTTTCCGAGGAGATGCCTATATTGATGGAATTGCTAAGACTTTTGAATCAAGGAATTATTTTTCTTTAATTGTTGCATTTGTTACTGCATTAACCATGCAAATGATAGACAGTAACATCCTCTGGGTTAATATCGTGATTGGTTCCATTGTTGGAATTATTGTTCTTTATATTTTAAAACGGTTTTCAAAAGGAAAGACAATTGGGGATATCGCTGAGGTAAAGATAGGAACAATTGAAATAAAAGAATCAGAACTTTTTGTTGATGGGATCTATGTATCGAACTTGTTAGGATCCGATAATGCTTCAAAAATGTTTCAAACTGAAGGTTTAGCAGTTGTCATTTACCCGCATGAAGATCATTATCGGGTGGCTTTAGATAATTACGGACAAAGGCAGGCTGCTTTGTTTGAGGCTACAAGGACGCTAGGGGTAAAAAGATATCATTTCACAAGAAAAGAATATGAAAAAGGGATCATCGTTATTACACTTGTTCCAATTATAAAGGATATAGACAAGTTAGTTGAAGCTGTTAAAAAGACTCCATTACTTGAAAGTGTTAAAAAGAGTCATGCTGTTATGGATACAAATTTAGTGGGGAGGGAATAAAAAATGGGGAGGGAATCAACTGAAAGACCAAATTATGAGATTTTAGCATTAGTTACGTTACAAAAAGAACGAGTGTTAGGAGGGAAACAACTCACTCTATTAGCGCAGGATGAAGAGCAGCAAAAGACCATGGTACAAGACATAGCAAAAGCGATGAAAGCAGATGTAGTTAAAATGAAAAATGGAGATTATTTAGTTTTAAGAATATAAAAAGGACTATTTTGTGCTAAAAATTTATTGCCTAAAGAAAATCTTAACTGTATTAAGTGCTGTGTGAAAATATTAACACTCAGTCGTAGTGTAGGGTAAACACAACAATTTCTAATTAATAATATAAAAGTTATGCATAAAAAAATGCGGCCAAATTGTCATGACCGCATTTTTTCATTACTCTGGTTTATTATTCGCATCTGGATCAGGAGTAAAGTTTGGTTCAAAACCATCATATTTGATTAAGTATACCATTCCTGCTGTTGCATGGTGTAAATCATGGCAATGGAATAACCAGTTACCAGGGTTATCTGCTTTAAACGCTACCACGTATTCGTCACCTGATTTTAAATTAATCGTATCTTTTACAATTGGAGAACCTTCTATTGGTTTTCCATTTTTGCTTAATACTTGGAAGAAGTGACCATGTAGATGCATTGGGTGATCGACACCTTCTGGTGAATTATTGACTAATGTTACTTTAACTAAATCTCCTTCTTTTACGGAGAGACCATCTATATCTGGGAATGCCTTACCGTTAATTGTAAAAATATTATCCATATCGTTTCCGTTAAGATCCATTGTGTATTCAACATCATACTGTTGGTCCAGGGTGAATTCTCCTGTTTCTGCTCCACCGTAATTAGTAAAATTGAATATCGGTAAATTTTCATTTTGGTTAGATTGATCAGTTGATTCACTATTGCCTTCATATTGAATTTTTGTTTTCATTCCTTCTGTACCTTCCAAATCTCCGTGGCACTCAAGATACCATTCCCCAGGATTATCAGCGGTAAACTCAATGTCATAGCGCTCTCCGGGAGCAATCGCAATCAATTCTTCCGTAATTTCTTTTGGCTCATTCAGTTCCTGACCATCAATCGCAACCACTTTAAATTTATGTCCATGTAAGTGTATGTTGTGAGACATATACCCAACATTTGCTAAACGAATCCGAACGGTTTCTCCTTCTTTTACTTTTAAAGGCTCAATCGCATCACCGCTTTTTCCGTTCATGGTAAAGATGTCGTAGCCTGACATATCGTGTCCCATACTCTCAGTACCATGTTCGTCGGCTTCCGAGCTAGCACCATGATTCATACCGTTCATATTGCTGTGGTCCATTCCGTCCATTTCTTCCAAATCTTCGCTCATTGATTCAGATTCTTCCTGATTACTCATCCACTCATCTAACATGATTGTATAATCACGGTCATAGGTTTTTTCTTTAGGCTCAACAACAAACGAACCATAAAGTCCTTTATCCATTTGATTTACAGCCTCTTGATGTGAATGGTACATATAGGTTCCAGGTACCATCGCAGTAAATTCATAGGTAAATGTTTCTCCAGGTTGAACGGCATTCTGAGTTACACCTGGTATCCCATCCATTTCATTCGGTACAGGAATCCCGTGCCAATGAATAGAGGTTGGATCTGGAAGTTCGTTTTTAAAATTGATTTTGACCTTTTCGCCCTCCTTAACTCGGATTTGTGATCCTGGAACAGAGCCGTTATATGTCCAAGCTTTTACAGTTACTTCACTGTTTAATGGGTGGGAGACTTCTTTAGCAACAAGATTGAATTCATTTCCAGTTAATATTTCAGTATTAGTTGAAGTTAAGCCTTCTACTTTACCTTCTGTTTTTTCTGTATCCCTTTGATCCGTATTCTCTGTCTTTGCACCTTGGTCCGAAGAACAAGCGGCTAGGAAGAGAATAATCGCTGCTAATAATACAGTTAATTTTAACTTCATCTAGAACCCTCCAAATTTTTATTTCGGAATTGAGCTTAATAGAAATACTTGCAGAAATTGAGGATTTTTTTGATGAATTTTAAAAAGCAAGGGAAAAAATCACAGGTTTTAATAAAAGTTCATTAAATATTCAAAATCCAAAAGATATCGAGTGTTCTCACGTTCTTTTATTAAAGTATGAAATTGAAATCTTTGCAAAAGCCATGTAAGGAAATTGGTTATTGATACTTTCTGCATATTTGTTTTGTACACTGACTATTTACAAGAATCATTTTGGATATTTTCGGGATAATCAGGAAGGAAGATGTGCATGGGAAGGAATACAAAATTAGATTTTATTAAAAAAAATCATTTACTAAGTTTAACGATTAAAATGAACTTTGTAATAATATTGGCACTCCTAATAAGCGTACCATTAACAAACTATTTAATTTCATTGTTGGACCATAATGTTCAAATAGCCTATGGTATCTACATAAGTACTGCTATCAATATTGTTTTTACAACCATAATAGTGGCATTTTTCATTCGCAAAATTGTAGTTTCCCCTTTAAAAACATTATTAACTTTAACGAGGGAAGTAGCTGAAGGAGATCTAATGGTTACAATTCCTAAAAAATCTAATGATGAAATAGGTCAATTGGTAGGATCCTTTGAAGTAATGGTTGGGAATTTGAAAGATATAGTAGAGAAAATAAATTATGCGTCCGTTCACATAGCAAATTCTTCTGAACAACTTTTGGAAAATGCAAATGAAACTAACATGGTTTCTATGCAAATTTCAAATTCCATGCAAGAGGTAGCAAACGGTACGGAAGGCCAAACTAGTAGTATTGAGAAAGTGGCTTTAGCATTTACAGGAATGAATGAAGGGATTAAGAAAATAGTCGAAAACACTGAAAAGGTGTCTCTCTTTTCTCAACAAGCAAAAGGATATGCCTATGACGGAGAAGAGGCCGTAGACAAAACGGTTCGCCAAATGATGTTAATACAAAATTCCGTGAGTGAGTCAGATACTTCAATTCAACTTCACCAAGAAAGTTCACAAGAAATTGTACAAATATTGAACGTCATTTCTGATATAGCAAATCAAACAAATTTACTAGCATTAAATGCAGGAATCGAAGCAGCTAGAGCTGGTGAGTTAGGTAAAGGCTTTGCTGTTGTTGCCGAGGAAGTAAGGAGGCTGGCCGTACAATCCAACCAATCTGTTGAAAAGATAGCTATACTCATCGATCAAATACAAAAAGCTACTGAAGTTTCTGTACAGTCTATGAGTAATGTTATAAAAGATGTACAGGAAGGGATTGAGATTACAAATGATACAAAAGAGAAATTCTCAATAATTTCTCAATCTACGACAAAAATAAATCATGAAATGGAAGGTATTTTAAAAGCAGCCAAAAAAATGTCCATAAGCTCTATAGAAATTACAGGAACAATGGAGCAAATTTCTTCAGTTTCAAGAAAAAATACGCAAAATTCTATTCATGTTTCTGCATCCAGCCAAGAGCAACTTGTAGCAATTGGAGAAATAACTGATTCAACCAAAGCATTATCCAACATTGCGGGTGACCTTAGGGAAATGACGAAAGAGTTCAACGTATCGTAAAGGATTGCCAATCAGTTTTTTACATTTATGTGAAATGAACAAAATTCAAATTTTCTGCATAATTGAGTGCTATCTTAAAGAAAAGGAGGGAATTTTATGCTGAAAAGGAGAGATTTTCTAAGGAAATCGTTGAAAGGTACGGCGGGGTTATTTGCTGTTTCAGTGCTGCCTATCGGGCTGACAGCCTGCAGTGACGACAAAAGAAAAATTGATACGAGTACGATGGCTAACATTGGGCCATTAAGCGAATTAGAGAAGGGGGAATTTCCCAAAAAGGTATCCTATAAAGTGACCATTAAGGATGCTTGGGAAGAACAAGTAAGGGAAAGTTTTGTTTATATCAATAAAGATAAAAAGGATAACTCTTTATTGATTATGTCTCCAATCTGTACCCATCTCGGTTGTACTGCAGGGGATGCAGATGTAAAAATGCAGGGAAATGGGGTGCGATTTTATTGCCCTTGTCATGGGGGGCAATACGATGAAAATGGGATTAATGTGGGTGGCCCTCCGCCAAGACCTTTAGACATATTCGAATCCTATATTCAGGATGGCAATGTTTATATCGCTGTGCTTAGCCCGATGAAAAGGGAGAATACAGAAAAATAATTGCTTTTTGGAGGTCGGAGAAAACTTTTTTATAAAAGAATGAATATTGGATTTAAGAGCTTATTCACATTAAACGAATAAGCTTTTTTGTTGTATTTAATCCATACAGAATGACCAAATGTTTACCTTTTACAAATTAATCTATTTTAATATGAGGTTATGCAGTTTTTATGGATTTTCACAAAATTTTAAGATGTTTCCTCTCTTTTTTTATAAAGTGAAGTAAATCACATGTAGAATCCTAGAGAGTCATTATCCTAACAATAGATTCGAAAAAGGAGGAAGCATTACATGAATAAAACAAAGTTAAGTTTAATTAGTTTACTGATATCAGGGGCAGTCTTAGCAGGGTGCAGTTCTAATTCTGATCAAAGTGCGGCATCTACAGAAAAGGGGCAAGAGGAAACAAAAACATCGGAGGAAGTAAAAGAAACAAATACTTCTGAAACTGAAACAGAGTACGCAAAATTCTATTTTACAGCCGATGAGGGAGGGAGTATTACCAAAGTAAATGCCGCTACTAACGAAGTCGATGAGATTATTGAAGTAGAAGGTACAGTTCACAATGTACAGGTTTCCCCGGATGGAAAAATGCTTGGTGCAACTGTTGTTCCAGCCATGAGTCATGGTGGAGAGTCACAAAGTGAAGATAACCATGGTGATGACTCGCATGGTGGAGATGCCCATGGGGATGCCTCTATGGAGATGAATGGTAAAGCTTTATTTTTTGATATCGAAACAAATGAATTATTAAAAATGGTTGAAGTAGGGAATCATCCAGCTCATTTTGTTTTCACTGAGGATGGAAAATATGCATTGGTCACTAATACTGAAGATAATAATGTATCAGTAATTGATATGGAAAGCTTTTCAATAACTGAAACAGTTGATACTGGAAAAGGGCCTCACGGGTTTAGGATTTCCGCAGACAGCAAGAAGGCCTATATTGCAAATATGAGTGAGGATTCTGTCAGTGTTGTAAATCTTGAAACGATGCATGAAGAGAAAAGAATTACAGTGGGTTTCACACCTGTGACAACAGGAATTACGTCTGATGGGAAAACACTTGTAGCAACCTTAAATACAGAGAATATGCTTGCCATTGTAAACCTAGAAACAGATGAAGTTGAAAAAGTAGAGGTAGGAAAGGGACCTGCACAAGTATATATTGATGGAAAAAACCAATATGCTTATGTAGCTAACCAAGGAACTGAAGATGCTCCATCTAATTCTGTTACTGTTGTTGACTTGGCTTCTAAGGCGGTAACATCAACTATCGAAACGGGTAAAGGTGCCCACGGAGTGGTTACAAGTTCTGACAGCAAGCGTCTCTATGTAACAAATATGTTTGAAAATACCGTTACAGTAATTGATACAGAACAAAATAAAGTGATTGAAACGATTGAAGTTGGTAATGTTCCAAATGGAATTAGTATCATGGAATAATAAGCTCTCACTAAATATCTATTAATAATAAAGAATATTAATATGCCGTTTCTTAATTTATAGGAAACGGTATTTTCATGTTATTAAGAACTAATAGTAATAAATGAAACATAACTGTAAAAATATTATCTTTGAACATGATGGTAGATTCCTATATTCTGAGAAAGAAGAAATTTGTTTTAAAAGACTGAAATTTGTCATTTGAAGAAGAAAACATAAAAACTATCTCACATTCTAATAAAATTTGTCGAAAACAAATGGGTCGGAGGAAGAAAAAATGTTGAAAAAGAAACTATTAGTCCTAAACACATCAATCATTTTAGGAGTAGGGGGCTTAATTTCTATCCCTTCTGTTTATGCAGATTATTCTACACAAATTCAACAAGTAGAAAAAAATATTGATGAAACAAAAAATAAACTGTCTGCTTTGGAAGAAAAAATTAAGAAAACAGACGCAGCTATTAAAGAAAATAATGAAACAATCGTAATGACAGAAAATGACATAAAAGCAACTCAAGATGAAATAAAGAAACTTGAAGAGGAAATAGCAGTTTTAAATAACACCATTGATAAAAGAACAGAGGTATTAGCAAAACGTGCACAGTCTTTCCAAGAATCTGGCGGGAAGGTTAGCTATATCGAAGTTCTTTTAGGTTCCGAAAATCTAAATGATTTTATCGATCGAGTATTTACTGTTACACAAATAGCAAACGCCGATAGCGACCTAATTAAACAACATGAATTAGATAAGGAAGCTGTAGTAGAGAAACAAGCCAATCTTGACCAAAAACTAAGCGAACTAACAGAAAATAAAGTAGAGCTTGAAGGTATGAAATCCTATATGCAAAAGCAAAAGGAAGAGAATGATGCTTTAAAGAAGGATCTTGAGGAAGCTCAAAAAGGTAATATGGAGAAACTCAGTGAGTTAGAGGCTAAGGTACAAGCTGAACAAGCTGCACAACAAGCAACCCAACAAGTAGAAGCTTCAAACAGTTCCCAATCTACAAAGGAAAGTAGTAGTAACGCTAGTAGTAAAGTTGCCTATACACCACCTGCAAATGACGGAAGTTTAAATACTGTTTTAACAGCAGGAAATAAATATATTGGGAACTCTGTATATGTTTTTGGTGGCGGTAGAAACGCATATGATATTGCAAATGGAAGATTTGACTGCTCTGCTTTTGTGAGTTGGGCATTTAGACAGGCTGGTATCAGTATTGGCGCAAGTACAGAGGTTTTAAGAACACAAGGTACAAAGATATCACTCAGTGAGGCACAGCCTGGGGATTTAGTATTCTTTGATACGTACAAGAGGGATGGACACGTTGCAATCTACCTTGGTGGTGGGAAATTTATAGGCTCTCAATCCTCTACAGGTGTGGCAATTGCTAATATGAACTCTGGCTATTATCAAAAAACATTTAAAGGACATGTACGAAGAGTAGCCAATTTTTAATTAGATAAATTAGGCTTATCCTTTTTGAACGAGGATAAGCCTTTTTCTGATCTTTTGTGGTTAAGACTATATAAAACCTATATAGACTTATCAGCCTATCTTAAGTGTCTATCTTTTTCTGGTAAGATAATAATTTTTTCATTGCACCTGTTAATCTTTATTTTTAATAAAGTATTTTGGGTAATTCCCGTTAATTTACGTAGTTCAGCTGGGATTGATATCTTACCGTTTCGAAAAATGCATTGGTTAAGAGTCGTATTATCATGGTGCTTTTGAATTATAATACTATTTTTGTATTTATAAATAAATAAGTACTCACCTTCTATAAGGTTCAAATTTGTGCAAATCTCCTTTGGGAGAGTAATTTGACCTGTTTTTGATATCTTCCTATAAAATATCATTTTAGCCTCCATAATTATTTCCAATACTATTTACTAAGCAAAGATTATTTTTCAAAAAAGATAACTTATAGGTAATATACATAAAAAATATGAAGAAACTTTGCAGATTTACAATTTATTTACTATACAAATAATGTTTTGTTTCCGCACACACTTTTTCATACTTAAATAGTAGATTTGAGTAATTGAAATTTGATTTAGATGCAATTAAAAGCGAAGTTAGGTAAAAGTCCATAATGCACAAAAACTCCACATCTATATATTAATCTAGAATTATATTTAAAAGAAATGAGGAATAGTTATGGATAGTATACAGCCGTTAAACAGGGTTGCACTTGAACTCGGACCATTCACAATATATTGGTATGGTATAATTATTGGATTTGGAATAGCACTAGGATGGTTTCTTGCTACAAAAGAAACAAAAAAATTGGGTCTTCAGAAAGACATATTTACTGATCTTTTACTCTGGGCGATTCCGATAGCCATTATTAGTGCCAGAATTTATTATGTAATATTTAAGTGGGATTATTACTCAGAAAATCCTGGTGAAATCATCGCAATCTGGGAAGGCGGGATTGCCATTCATGGAGCCTTAATTGGAGCTATTATCACAGCGATTGTTTTTGCAAAAAAGAGAGGTGTTTCATTTTGGCAACTAGCAGATGTGGCAGCACCAAGTATTATCCTCGGTCAAGCCATTGGGCGGTGGGGAAACTTTATGAATCAGGAAGCCCACGGGACCGAAGTAACAAGGTCTTTTCTAGAAAACCTTTATCTTCCAGACTTTATCATTAATCAAATGTATATAGAAGGAGCTTATTATCATCCCACATTCTTGTATGAATCTCTCTGGAATTTTGTAGGGTTTTTTATTTTAATCGTACTTAGAAAGTTTCAGCCAAAGCTTGGTGAACTTTTTCTCTCATATGTTGTGTGGTATTCTCTCGGAAGGTTTTTTGTTGAAGGCTTAAGAACAGACAGTTTAATGCTTACAGATTCATTGCGTATTGCTCAAGTTGTTTCCTTAGTCTTAATTATGGGAGCAGCCTTTACAATTTGGTATAGGCGTGGGAAAGGATTAAATAACTACACATATAAAGAGGATTCTTCTCATCAGAACAAACAATTAAAGAAATAATAGGTATTGTAACAATATATTAAAAAGACAGAAATAATACTATTACAATTGTATTTATCTTGGGGTGATTCTCAAAATTATGTAAGAGAAGTCCGATTTCTTAAGTATGAAATCGGACTTTTAATGTAAGAAGGTTCATAATTAATGTAACGCTTTTAATGATCTTTTATGCCAATAGTTAATGGGGGATCCAGATGAAAAAAATATTAATAGTTGAAGATGAAACATACATGATGGATTTACTTAAGATTCACTTAAGAAATGAATATGCTATTTTTGCAGCAAAAGATGGACAGACAGCCTTAGATATACTTCAAGAAAAATCCTTTGATGTAATTATATTGGATGTAATGCTACCATATGTATCGGGCTGGGAAATATGTAAAAAAGTCAGAGAGGAAGACGCGGAGACACTTATTCTTATGCTAACAGCTAGATCCGAATTATCCGATAAAGTAATGGGGCTAGAGATAGGTGCTGATGATTACCTTGTAAAACCATTTGAGTTTGAGGAATTGAAAGCAAGAATAAGAGCCTTATTACGAAGGTATGAACATACGAAGCTTGAATCATCAGAAGAGAATAAGTACGTTTATTTTAACGGTTTGTTTCGAATGGACCTTGATGGCCGACAACTTTTTGTGAATCAGCAGCAAATAGAGTTGACTGCAAAAGAATTTGATTTATTATCATTGCTTGCTTCAAATCCAAATCGCGTATTTACAAGAGAAATTTTACTAGATAAAATTTGGGAAATTAACGAGATTAGGGATTTGAGAAATGTTGATTCTCATATTAAAAATATACGAATCAAGCTAAAAAAGGTATTAGAAGATACAAATTTTATACAGACAGTATGGGGAGTAGGCTACAAATTTAATTTACACGAGGACACGAAATGAAGGTTAATGGCATATTTTTGAAATTAGGATTCATTATGATGGTCTTATTTCTCGTAATTTTATTGCCGTTGGGTTTTATTATCGATCGTATTTTCTTAGAGATATACTCTGAACAGGTACACCAAAATGTAAATCAACACGCTAATAAATTGAAAGAAGCATTAGAAAATAATTTTAGAAATGATCCCAAAATTTTTGATTATCTCACTTCTACATTAGATGAAGAAATACTCATTTTTGATGAAAAGGGAGTTATTTTATCAAATCCGGTATTAGAATTCCAAAAAGGACAACAGATTCAACATGATTTACTTCAAATTTTAAGGGAAGGTAAGTATTTTGATAGGGGTTACAAGAGCCTAGAAACAAGTGAAGAATTCTTCTTTGTTGGCAGACCATTAATTGTTGAAGGAAAATTTAGTGGTGGTATCTTTGTTTTTTCATCAATTGATAAAATACACCAGCTTATGCATAGTGTAAGACATTGGATAATTGTATCTATTATTGGTTCAGTTATCCTAGCGTTCTGTTATACTCTCTTTGTTTCGAGAAAGTTTTCTAAACCTTTAATAGAAATGGAAGAAGCGACAAGAAAAATTGCAAAGGGTAATTTAACAACACATATCCAAATAAAATCAAACGATGAAATAGGATCACTAGGTAAAGCCATTAATAAACTCAGCTTAGAATTGAATAATTATCGCACTAATCGTAGCGAATTATTAGCAAATATTTCACATGAACTCCGTACACCAATTTCCTATCTAAAAGGATATGCACAATTGATAAAGACTCACCAATATTCTGATGAAAAAGAGTTGGAGTCTTACTCAATTATTATTGAGAATGAGTCTGATCGACTATCGAAACTTATCCAGGATTTATTTGAGTTATCTAAAATGGAAGAGGGTAAAGTGAAATTATATCATCAATTGGTTGATATTGAAGAATTAATAGATGAAGCGACCCGAAAAGTGAAGGTAAAAGCCCGAAGAAAGGATCTAGAATTGGTGATTATTAAGAATACCTTACCTTCTATTTACTCCGATGGTACCCGTATTCATCAAATCCTCATAAATCTGTTGGAGAATGCTATTTACTATACTGAGAAAGGAAAAATAGTTGTTACCGCTGAACAACAAAATGGGTTTATCTTAATCACCGTAAAGGATACTGGGATTGGGATACCAGAGGAGGACCTCCCATTTATTTTTGATCGTTTTCACCGTGTAGAGAAATCACGTTCAAGAGAAATGGGCGGAACAGGATTAGGACTTGCTATCGTTTATGAACTGGTTAAACTATTACGAGGAAGTGTCACAGTTACTAGTAAATATGGATATGGTACAGAATTTTGCGTAAGCTTACCTTTGAATATTGAGCATTAATAAATTTAAAGAGAAAATTTAGTTAGAAAAGACAAAAAATCACTGAATAGACTATATAGGGATTGATCTGACTTGCAGCCAAATGGAAAAATACCCAAGCTTCATGCATAATTTGCTTGGGTATTTTTTTGAATATTCGGGGGTTAACTTATTAGTACTATTTTTTTTTCATTTTCCACCTTCTCATAGCTAAATTCATATAGGTTTTCAACATAAATTTGGTGCCAAATCATAAAGACGAGGATTGTCCATAATTTACGGCTGTTATCCTTCTTATTTGTTACATGCTGTTCTAACAAATTGAGGACTTCCTGTTTATTAAATAAATAATCAGTTGGACTTACACGAATTAATTCAATAGCCCATTCATATAATTCATCTTTAAGCCAGTGACGGATAGGAACAGGGAATCCTAATTTTTTTCGGTTCAAGACGTGGGATGGGACAATTCCCTCCGCCGCCTTTCGTAAAATATATTTTGTAGTGTGATTGTTAATTTTATGTTTGTAATGGATTTTGGATGCTACTTTGAACACTTCTGTATCTAGAAAGGGGACTCGAAGCTCAAGGGAGTGAGCCATAGTCATTTTATCAGCCTTTAATAATATATCCCCTCGAAGCCATGCATAAATATCAAGGTGTTGCATCTTGGTGACTGCATCATATCCATTAGATAGTCTATATATTTGTTTCGTTATATTTTTATAGTCTAAATTAGTTCTATAATCTGTAAGCAGCAATTTCTTTTCGCTTTCTTCAAACATTTTTGCATTTCCGATATATCTCTCTTCTAAAGGGGTAACCCCACGCTCAATAAAGCTTTTGCCTTTAACTCCATCCGGGAGTATGTTGCTGAGAGTTTTCATCAACTGTTTGACTGGATAAGGAATAAAGTTAAATAGTTGTAGTGACTCGGGTTCTCTGTAAATATTGTAACCACCAAATAATTCATCTGCACCTTCCCCAGATAATACCACTGTGACATGTTTCCTTGCCTCTCTAGCAACAAAATATAATGGTACTGCAGCTGGGTCAGCCAGCGGGTCATCCATGTGCCAAATAATTTTGGGAAGCTCTTTTCGAAATTCTTCAGGTGTAATTATATAGTTAATATTCTCTAGCTCAAGAGCTGTTGCTGTCTCTTGGGCAACGGTTACTTCACTAAAACTTTCAGTTTCAAATCCAACAGAAAAAGTTTTTAGACGAGGATTCACTTGTTTTGCCAATGAAACTATAAAAGATGAATCAATTCCTCCCGATAAAAATGAACCAACAGGAACATCACTACGCATATGCTTAATAACCGAATCTATTAAAACTTCTTGAATTTCCTTAATTAGTTGTGATTCTGGTAGATTTATAGGTTGGAATTGAGGCTTCCAATATTCCACGGTTCTGATGGTGATACTGGGCTTTTTAATAAAATAATGGCCAGGTTGGAGTTTTTTAATGCCCTTTGATAAAGTATCTGGTTCAGGTACATATTGAAAGCTAAGGTAGTGTTGCAAAGAATCGCGATCTAAGAAAGAAGAAGTAGCTAATAGAATACTCTTTTTTTCTGACGCAAAGTATAAAGCATCATCCTGTTCTGAATAAAAGAAAGGTTTGATACCGAATTGATCTCTTGCTCCAAATAACTCTTGATTAATTTTATCCCAAATAACAAAGGAAAACATCCCCCTAAGTTTTCTTATGACTTGTTCTTTAACACTGGAGTATAGAGCGATGATCACTTCTGTATCTGACTCTGTTGAAAATTCATAGCCTTTTTGTATTAATTCTTCTCGCAGTTCAATATAGTTATAGATTTCACCATTAAAAATCATCATATAACGTTCATTTTCATATGAAAGAGGTTGATTTCCACTTTCTATATCTATAATACTAAGTCGTCTGAAGCCAAAGTTAACATATTCATCGAAATAATAACCCTCTGAATCGGGTCCACGATGAGTGATTATGGTATTCATCTTATTAATTTTGTTTTTCAAATCTTCATTTATTTTTTGAGGTTCATTATAGATACAACCAACAAATCCACACATAAATTCCACCTGCCTAGTTTTTTAATCCCTAATGGTCAGTTTTTATACTAGAGAATAAATTACTAGTTAAATTTGTAGAATCTATGAAGAAATAAAAAAAGTGGTTCAGTCAAAATTCTTCTTTTAGGTTTCTAATATATTAAAGATGAAAATCTTGAAAATTGAATAGAAGCCTTTGAAACGGCGGAAGAAAAGGAAAAAGTATTTAAATGTGCAAACTTTATTACGAGAGGATAATTTTTCACAGTTTCTCCATATTTAATTGTTATATTAAGAAACGAAAGGTGAGTATCTATGGGAATATTCAGCGCCATTACTTTAATGACCCAATATGATGGGTGAAAAATAAAGGGGTTAAGAATGAAGATTCCATGGAAGCTTGGAAGCAAATGGGGAGTCAGCATTAACCTTCATAGCTGAATAGAAACTTTTTGGATTAAATAATAGAGTATGGAAATGAAAGTAGTGGTAACTCCAATTCTTATTAAAGTTGCCTTAAGGAAAAAGATTGGTATACACCAAAATAACAGTGATAGAATATTATAAATAACTTAATCTGAATACAATTTTATTAGGCTATCTTGGATTTAACTAAATTATTGGGTATTGAGTGAGGTGATGAAATTGTGTGTTTCAAATCAATTCATTGAGCATCAGGTTTATGAACTTAGTGAAATGATCCAGAAGTCTACACTGTATAAATTTGTCGGGTTCGAGTTGGCAGAAAATGTTCAGGTTAGTAGTAGCGCACAAACAAAGGACGGTTTAGCATTGATTAGTAAAGTCATTCTTGAAGATGAGAATGGTACCATTTATTATGTTGCTCCAAATCAAAATGGTTTAAGATTTGCCGAAAAGGAAATCACCTATAAAGAATATAAAAAACTACAAAAGAATGAGACACAAAATGCCATTTTAACTTTTCTTGGGATTTTAGCTGTTTTTGGCGTATTGATGGTATCAATGGCAAAACTGTTTATATAACATTTTTATGTTTGTTGATGGAAGGGACACTTCTTATTTAAAGTGTCCCTTCGTTTCATTATTTGAATAAATCCCTTAATTATTTATTGTTTATTCTTCTTTTAGTAAACCTATCCTTTTCTGGTGTGATAAAAGATTCTATCTTTCAAACTATTAATTTGTATTTTTAACAATGTATTTAAAGTTATACCTGTTAGTTTACGAAGTTCAACCGGAATTGATATCTTTTCGTTCCGAAAATGTTTTTATTCTGCACACTTTTTCCATAAATAAATAGTAGAATGAGATTTATTTAGACACTTCAATAAATTTGTATAATTGTCAATAGGATTTAAGACGTACGTTATAGAAACCATGCTGGTTAACTTTCGGAACAACAAAAAGCTAAATCTAAAAAATGAGGTCAGATGACATGTATGAATTATTTAGTCAGCTAAGTAATATATTTACCCAGCCCTTTTTGAATCTTACAAGGAGTATGGAGGGCGTTCCAGTGCTGTTTGCTTTTTTATTGGGAATTGTCGGTGCCTTAGCACCATGCCAATTCACAGCAAATTTAGGTGCTGTTATGGTTTATGGTAATAAATCTGTACAAAAACAAACAGCTTGGGGAGAGGTTATTTTTTTCATTATCGGAAAAATAGTTGTTTTTTCTATGTTTGGATTGGTTGTATGGATGTTAGGGAGTGAGTTTAAATCGACTTTAACACTCTATTTTCCTTGGTTTAGAAAAGTAGTAGGACCTGTTTTAATTATCATCGGTCTTTACATGCTTGGGGTTATTAAATTCACTCATATCATTTCATTTGGCAGCATCCCTGAACGATTTACGAAAAAAGGGAAATTAGGGGGATTCTTGATGGGTGTAAGCTTCACGCTAGGATTTTGCCCTACCATGTTTATTTTATTTTTCGTAACTCTTATGCCAATGGCGTTGTCTGTTTCCTATGGTATTTTGCTCCCAGGTGTGTTTGCAATTGGAACATCATTACCATTACTATTAGCTATTTTTCTAATTTGGTATTTTGGGCTTAGTGGAAAGTTAATGAAAAAGAAAGGCAGGAAGCTTGGTTTAATTGTTCAAAGGCTGGCTGGGGTTATTATTATCCTATTGGGAATTCTTGATACCTTTACCTATTGGGGATAGAATTAAAAATAATTTATGAACCCTTGAAGCTTTTTCGGGTATACTTAAGAAACGATTATCAGCCCAACCATGCCTTTTTCTTTGTGACCAGGGATCGTACAGTAAAATTCATATGTGCCTGTTTGAGTAGGGGTAAAAGCCATTTCTATTTGTTCTTCAGCAGGTGCATGTAGATGCAGGTCTGGATTTTTAATTGAGTGACCTTTATGATTCTCAGTGATTTCATTTTTTGTGGGGAAGTTTTTAATTTCTAGGTCATGCTCTATAGAATCATAGTTCTTTAATGTAACAGATACGCGTTGGCCCTTCTTTAACACAATTTTAGAAGGATTGTATGTAAATTGTAAGGGCTGAACATCTATACTAATTTCAAGTTGGTGGGATTCCTTTTGTTCTGATTTAGAGAAAATCATTCCTTTATCGATTTGATTACCTATGATTAAATAAATTACTAAAAAAAGAAAGGCTGAAAAAGGCTTAATGAGCCACTTCTTATTTTGCAATTGTGTATCTTTTTTAGAAGGAATAGCAATGATGGGGAATAGAAATAGTACACTTACTGACAGAGTAAGTAGCAAGTTAATAATCATAAAAGATTCCTCCTGGGTTAACATTTCACCTAGCATTGCCCCCATCATGCCGCCCATTAGTCCACCCATAAACCCTTCAAGTAAAGGAAGAACCCCAAGAATTATCCCACAAGTAGTTCCTACGAGTACACCTGCCACAATTGAATAAATAGTCGAATAGAAAAGGTTTCCCTGATAACTGGAGCCTAATAAGACTCCAACTGTTAATCCTATATTTGTCCCTATTATCATTGATAGCATCATTCCTGACATGTCTCTTAACCGGTCTTTATAATAAAGGCTGAATACGACAAATAAAACAAATAGAAGTGATAGAGTAAATAACACAAAGTAGTGGTAAAAGCTCAAACCAATCAACTCCCTATTTTTCTTGATATATCATATGTACTCTAAAGACAAGCTATGCTAATAAATTCCTGCAATAATTACGTGGCCCCATCTTCAAAAATATTAAAGACTAACTGAAATATAAACTGCACAAAAATTGCACGAAAATTCCATATAATATACATACCCTCGCGGGGTATGGTGTATTATAATAAGGATGAAAAAGGATAAATTAAGCATAACCGCAGTATTTTCTTAAACAATCTGTAAAAGGAGTGAGAAAAGTGGAAAACAAAGGTAAAGGTGAACATACACACAACCATGAACAGCATGGTCACCATCATGAGCATAATTTACATGAAGCGCTTGAACAAAATGGCCATAGTAATCACCATAATCACGGAATACATGAGGGACATGGACATCATCATGAAAGTTTAAATGAAGAGCATACCCACCAACACGGTAATCATGAAGGGCATGGTGGAGGGCATTCGGGCCATCACGAACATATGTTAGATGATTTTAAGAAACGGTTTTGGGTTTCTTTAGTTCTAGCAATCCCTATTTCATATTTGTCCCACATGATTCAAATGCTTTTTGGATATGAGGTAAACTTCACAGGAGACACCCTATCAATATTCTTACTATCAACCGTTGTTTTTTTCTATGGTGGAAAACCATTTCTAATTGGTGCATGGAGTGAGATTAAAGATAGAACACCTGGAATGATGCTATTAATTTCACTTGCTATAGTAACCGCTTATGTATATAGCACCTTAACCGCCTTTTTTATCGAAGGAAGTGACTTTTTCTTTGAATTAGCTACATTAATCGTTATCATGCTTCTTGGTCATTGGATTGAAATGAAATCTGTTATGGGTGCTTCTAAAGCATTAGAAGAGTTAATTAAGTTGATGCCAAAGGAAGCTCACAAAATTGATACTTCGGGAAATATTGTGGAGGTATCGGTAGAGGATTTGCTACCAGGAGATATGATTCTTGTTAAATCGGGGGAAAAGATCCCGATTGATGGGGAAATATTTGAAGGTAATTCAACTGTTGATGAATCAATGTTGACGGGTGAATCCGTTCCTGTTGAAAAAGGGCCGGGAATGGAAGCGATTGGTGGGGCCGTTAATGGCGAAGGTGTACTTAAGATTAAAGTGAGTAAGACAGGAAATGACACCTATCTATCTCAGGTTATTAAATTGGTAAGTGATGCGGAAAAAACAAAATCGAAGGCACAAGGTTTTGCAGATATCGCTGCTAAATGGTTATTCTATGTTGCAATCGTTGTAGGAATTATTACGTTAGCTTATTGGTGGACAACGGGAGATTATGAATTTGCTCTAGAAAGAATGGTTACGGTCTTAATCATCGCTTGTCCACATGCTTTGGGCCTAGCAACACCATTGGTTACAGCGCGTTCAACATCTATCGCAGCTAAAAAAGGTCTGTTAATTCGTAACCGTATTGCATTTGAAGGTGCATATCAAGTAGACCGGATTGTATTTGATAAAACGGGAACCTTAACTGAGGGAAATTTCGGTGTGACAGATGTTTATCCAAGCAAAGGTGTAAGTGAAGAAGAACTTTTAACCTTAGCCTACTCCGTTGAGACTCAATCTGACCATCCCATTGCAAAAGGAATTGTAAAAGAAGGAAAAGAACGCAATTTGAAGCTTCATGAAGTTAAAGGTTTCCAAAATCTAACAGGAAAAGGGTTAACTGCTCAAATAGATGATGCAGAAATTTCAGTTGTTAGTCCTGGTGTTATGAGAGCCAATAATATTCCCTTCGATGAGAATACGTATGATAGACTCGCACAACAAGGGAAAACAGTGGTTTTTGTATTAAAAAATAATGTGTTACAAGGTTTGATTGCTTTAGCAGATATTATTAGAAAATCCTCTTATAAAGTAATTAAAGAGTTGAATGACCGGGGAATTGAAACAGTGATGATGACTGGAGATAATAGTCGAGTAGCAAAATATGTAGGTGAACGGCTAGGACTATCACAAGTCATTGCAGAAGTTTTGCCACATGAAAAGTCAAATAACGTCAAAGAGCTAAAACAAGGTGGAAAAAAAGTCGCCATGATCGGGGATGGGATTAATGATGCACCTGCCCTTGCCGAAGCAGATTTAGGAATTGCAATTGGTGCAGGAACGGACGTTGCTATTGAAACTGCTGACGTTGTACTTGTCAACAGTAGTCCAATAGATATTTTAAACATAATTAAACTTTCAAAAGCGAGTCGTAGAAAAATGATTCAAAACTTAGGTTGGGCTGCAGGATACAATATTATTGCGATTCCCCTAGCAGCCGGCGTCCTGAATAGTGTTGGTATTGTAATTACTCCAGCTATAGGGGCAGTAGTTATGTCACTTAGTACCATTATTTGTGCAATTAATGCTCAACTGTTAAAGATTGACTAACAAAAGGCTTATATAGATTAAGAGGGTTTATATGGAGGTAACTAGTCATTTTAGAAAATAAAATTAGAAAAATACAAGGGGAATTAAAACGTGGAAAATCAAGAGAAGATGATCAAGCTAGCTATTAATGGAGGAATAGCATTTGGTGCAAAGTTAAATGCTAGACAACTTTCTGTAATAGCTGAGCATATGAGCGACGATACCGAACTTGAATTAACAACATTTCAACAGCTTTATATAGAGATACCTGAAAGTCAAATGGAGTTAGTAAAAGAAAAATTTAAGCAAGTAGGTTTAGCTATTTACCAAGTTGGAAATTTCGTGAAAAGTTTAAGAACCTGTAATTTCTGTAAAGGAGAAGAAGAGGAAGGCATGCCTGTTGCCATTGAGCTCAATAAACGGATAGCAGGGAAGTCGGTGCCTTTCACCCTTCGGCCAGCCTACACAGGATGTCCAGTAGGATGTGGTGAACCTTTGGTGAATGATATTGGCGTTATGAAAGTAAGAGATAAATATGATTTGTATCTTGGGGGTAAAGCTAAAGGGAAAGATGCCCAGATTGGAACTCTTTTTATGGATCAGCTTGAGCCTGAACAACTGTATGAAATCGTTGATCATATTATTGAAATATATGCTGAACAAGGTAAGAAAAGGGAGCCGTTTTGTAAGTTTGTTAATCGAATTGGACTAGAAGGGCTTAAACATCAGATAAATAATTCTTTAGGATAAATATCTTTATCCCCATATTATCCCATCATTTAGGTGACGATTGGGCTCTATATAATGTTACTAATTTTCAGTTTTATGCCAGAATGTTAGATATGAAATATGACTTTTATTGTTTATATATTTTGGCAGTTAGTTTATATTGCTGAAAAGTATGTATTTTTAACTTACGCAAGTTGAAAATAGTTATATATGCACAAAATCTGCAAACTTTTTGGATAAACTACTTCAAGAAAAGGAGGCAGAATAAACTGATGAAAAATATCAAAAAAGGATTTCTATTAGGCTTACTTGCAGCATTATTTTTAGTTCTTGGGGCATGTGGCAACAATAATGATTCTGAATCAACGAATGAAGAAACAGAAAATGCTAATCAGGAAAATATGGATACGGAAGAAGATAGCATGGACCATTCTGGTTCTGAAGAGGGCATGGAGGGAATGGATCATAGTAGTATGGATATGTCTAGCTCAGGTGAAGTACCTGAAGGTTTAAAAGAGGCAGAAAATCCAACTTATCCTGTTGGCAGCAAAGCAATTATCCAATCTGACCACATGGAAGGAATGAAGGGTGCTGAGGCAACTATAGTCGGTGCCTATGATACAACTGTATATGCGATTTCATATACTCCAACAACGGGCGGAGAGAGAGTGACCAATCATAAGTGGGTTATTCACGAAGAACTTATTGATGCCGGGGAAGCACCACTTGAACCCGGTACAGAAGTGAAGACAGAGGCATCCCATATGGAAGGGATGGAAGATGCATCTGTGGAAATTGATTCAGCTGAGGAAACGACGGTCTATATGGTGGATTTCACCACAACGACTGGCGGTAAAGAAGTTAAAAATCATAAATGGGTAACAGAAAGTGAGTTATCTCCTGTTGAATAAAGGGTTTTGAATTTTTAAAAGAGGCTGACTCAAAGGTCGTTAAGGTGGTGACCCCACAAAGTTAGAGTTTTTATTAAGCAGCTGATTGGCTGGTTTGAGTTCGGTATTGTATTGGACTTAAACCAGCTAATTTTACTTTTATACGCTTATTATTGTAGTAATCTATGTACTCAACAATTTGTTTTTTTAGCTCTTCATAAGAAACTAATTCTTCTCCATAATACATCTCTTGCTTGAGGACCCCAAAGAAATTTTCCATTGCCGCATTATCCGCACATGTTGCTT